>NZ_CP030864.1:300000-561689 GCF_003325375.1 Streptomyces globosus
GCGCCACCTGGTCCCCGGACTCGCCGGGTTCGTCCCCGGCGAGCTCCTGGCCGTCGAGGACGTGCCGACGCCCGCGCAGCCCGCCGACCCCCCGGCTGCGGCCGGCACCGCACCGGCCCCGGGCGACCTGGCGTACGTCATGCACACCTCCGGCTCGACCGGCCGCCCCAAGGGCGTCCTGGTCGAGCACCGCGGGCTGGCCGCCTTCGTCCGCTGGATGACCGGCCTGTGCCGCGTCGGCGAAGGCACCCGCTTCGGCTTCGCCTCCTCCTACGCCTTCGACATCTCCTGCTTCCCGCTGTTCCTGCCCCTGCTGGCCGGCGGAACGGCCGTCCTCGCCCCGGAAGCGCCGTCCCCCGCCGTGCTCCGCGCGCTCGTCGCCGAACACCGGGCCGACACGCTCGCCCTGACACCGTCCCACCTGGCCCTCCTCGACGGCGACGGCGGCGGCCGCCTGCGCACCCTCCTGCTCGGCGGCGAGGAACTGACCCCGGCGGCCGTCCGCTCCGCGTACGCCGCCTTCGGCACCGGCTGCCGGCTGATCAACGGCTACGGGCCGACCGAGGCCACCGTCGCCTGCCTCGCCCACGTCGTGGACGACACCGAGACGGGCCCCTCGCTGCCGCTGGGCACACCGGGCCCGGACCTCCGCGTCGACCTGGTCGCGGAGGACGGCACGCCCATCGGGTCCGGCCCGCAGGACGCCGGCCGCGTCGGCGAGATCGTCGTCCACGGCGTGCAGGTGGCGCGCGGCTACCACCGCCCCGATCAGGCGCCCGCCGAACCGGCCGGCGCCGGCACGCCGTTCGCGACCGGGCCCGACGGGGTGCGCTCGTACCGCACCGGCGACCTCGGACGCCGCCTCCCGGGCGGCGGCATCGCCTTCGCAGGGCGGGCGGACGGCCAGGTGAAGGTGGCCGGCCACCGCATCGAGCCCGCCGAGATCACCGCAGCCCTGGAGGCACACCCCGGCGTGGCCCGCGCCGCGGTCACGACCCGGCGCCGACCGGGCGCACGGGGCCCGGTCCTGTGCGCGTACGCAGTCCCCGCCCGCGGCACCACGGCCACAGCCCCGGCGGCCGCCGACCCGGCGGCCCCGGCCGAGTCCGGCCCGGCGCCCTCCGCCGGTGCGCCCTCGGCGGACGAGCTCCGCGCCCACCTGGCCGGGATCCTGCCCCGGCACCTGATCCCGGCGCACATCCTGACCGTCGCAGCCCTGCCCGCCACCGTGAGCGGCAAGACGGACTTCGACGCCCTCCCCGACCCGTTCGCCGGAACCGCCGCCCCACCCACGGCCGAGCCTCCCGAGCCTCCCGAGCCGGCCGGCACCGACCCCGGCGGCAGCCCCGCGGCGCTGCACGCCCGCGTGGCCCGCCACTGGGCGACCGTCCTCGGGGTCGACGCCTCCGTGCTGACCGCCGACTCCGACTTCCAGGCGCTCGGCGGCGATTCGCTCGCCCTCGTCGAGATGCTGAGCGCCGTCAGCGCCGACCTGCTCACCCCGGACCAGGCGCGCCGCCTCACCGAGGACCTCGCCGTCCTGGTCCGCGACCTGACCCTCGGCCGGGTCTGCGACCGCCTCACCGCCGTACGCGAAGGAACCACCGCATGATCTTCGTCGGAGAGGGCGCCCTGCTGCGCCGTGCCGTCTCCCACGCCGCCGCCGGAGGCCACCGCGTCGACCTGGTCTGCTCTTCGGACCCGCTCGACGCGGCGGCCGCCGGCCCCGGCACGGCGCACCTCGCCGCGGCCGACGTCAACGCGGCGGCCGCCGACCTGGCGGCGGCCTGCACCGACGGGGTCGTCTGGTCGGTCAACAACCGGCAGGTCTTCCGCGCCCCGGTGCTGTCGCTGGGGCTCCGCATCGTCAACGTCCACAACGGGCTGCTGCCGCAGCACCGGGGACTGCCGTCCGCCGCCGTGGTGTTCGCGCTGCTCCACGGGGACACCGAGTACGGGGCCACCGTGCACGAGGTCGACGCCGGGATCGACACCGGCCCCGTGCTCGCCGAGCAGCGCTTCCCCATCGGGCCCGCGGACCGCTTCCACGAGGTGATGCTGCGCGGCGTTCGCGCCTGCCAGGCGCTGTTCGAGCAGACGCTGCCCGCCGTGGCCGCGGGCGAACGGCCCCCGGCCGCCCGGCCGAACCCGCCGGCCGCCGCAGGGCCGGGCGCGTACTACGGGCGGCGGGCCCTCGCCCGCCTCGGGGAGCACCGCGGCTCCCCCTCCTTCGCACGCGCCACCGACCTCGGCCCCTTCGCGGTCCACGCCCCCGAGGTCGCCGAGGCCCTGCACCGCGTAGGACCCTGAGCCGGGGCGGCCGCCCGGCCTCCCGTATGCGTACGGGAACTTCCTCCGCAGCAAACGGGGTTGGGCCGCCCCGCGACCCGATGCCATGATCGTTCCGCGGCGCGCGACCCGGCTGCCGGCCGACGGCCCGGGGCGTACCGCAGCGGACCCACAGGAGGGACCCGGCGTGCGCCGACTCGTCTACTACATCGCCACCACGCTCGACGGCTTCATCGCCGGCCCGGACGGCGCCGACCCGACCGGTCCGAACGGCTTCTGGCCGATCGCGGAGGACTACATCGAGCACCTCGTCGCCGAGTACCCGGAGACTCTGCCCGTCCATGCCCGGCAGGCGCTGTCCGTCACGGCCGAGGGCACCCGGTTCGACACCGTCCTCGAAGGGCGCCGCACGTACGAGATCGGCCTTGCGGCCGGCATCGCCGACGCCTACCCGCACCTGCGGCACCTCGTGTTCTCCCGCACCCTCACGGAGCTTCCCGACCCGGCCGTCGAGCTGGTCTCCGGCGACCCGGTGGCGACCGTGCGCGAGCTCAAGCAGCAGGACGGCAAGGACATCTGGCTGATCGGCGGCGCCGAGCTGGCCGGATCCCTGTACGCGGAGATCGACATGCTGGTCCTCAAGGTCGCCCCGCTCACCCTGGGCGACGGGATCCCGCTGTTCTCCCGCAAGGCGGTCTTCGACCCCCGCACGTGGACGCTCGCCGACCACACGGTCCTCAAGAGCGGAGCGGTGTTCCTCACCTACACCCGCACCACTGCCTGACCCCAGGGCGGCCCGGGCCCGCCCGGTGCGGGCGGGCCTACCGGCCGGAGGGAGCCGCCGGCCCCCGGGCGATCACGACGCCGGCTTCCCGGCGCCAGCCCAGCGAGGAGTAGAGGCGCCGCCCCTCCTCGCTGGCGATGAGGAGACCGGTACGGGCGCCCTGGGCCACGGCGGCCTCCGCCAGAGCGCCCATCACGGCGCGTCCCAGGCCGCGTCGCCGGTGCGCCGGGTCCGTCTCGATGCGGTCGGCGACCGCGTCGGCGCCGACCACGGCGACGGTGCCGCGCGCCGCCACCTCTCCGGAGGGGTGGCGGAGGGAGACGGCCGTGACCGGTCCGTCGGTGCGGACCTCGCGCTCGTACGGTGCGGCGGGCGCGTGCTGCGGGTGTCCGCCCAGATCGGCCGACATGAGCCACTCGGACCGGTGGAGCAGCTCCAGCCCGGCGGCGTTGACGACGGCTTCGACGGCGTCCGGGCGCTGCGTGGGCACCGTGAGCCAGGTGGTCTGCCTCGCGGCGGCCACGGCTGCCGCCAGCCGTGTCAACGATGCGGGGTCCTCGTCCGCGCGGAGCGCGAACACCTCGACCTCGCGGCCGGGTTGGTCGCACCTTGACCGCAGGCCGTCCCCGGCTGACCCGACCGACTCGGCCTCGGGCAGGGAGCGGGCCGCGGTCCAGCCGTTCAGCCAGCGCCGTATCAGCTCTGATTCGATCTTCGCCATCCGGCGATTAGAGCATGACCGCAACGGGTCGTGGGGCGAGCGGCCGTCCCCCGCCGCCGTCCGCTGACGGGTCCGGTTTGCCGCCGCGCAGGCCGCCCGCTCGGCTTCACCGACACCGACGGCACCCAGCCCGACTTCGCCGCCCACTGGGCCGACGCCCTCGAACCGGTCCACGGCCCCCTCGGCGAGCCGCTGTAGCCGCCGCCGGCCACCGCGTCGTCCCGGGCCCCGGTGCCCGGGCGCGCATCCGGCACCGGCATCCTGGTGCCCGGCGGGCCGACCGCCGGGCGGGCGGCGGAGCGCCCGTACGCGCACGAACGACCGGAGAAACCAGGATGCAGGACGCAGACCGCTGGCTGAAGCGCTTCACCCCCGCAGCCGGCCGCACCCCCGGCACGGCGGCCTACGCGCCCGTCACCGGCTTCCGCTCCCGTGTCGTCTGCCTGCCCCACGCCGGCGGCGCCGCCCCCGCCTACCAGCCGTGGGCCCGCCACCTGCCGGCCGACACCGAGCTGTTGGCCGTCCAGTACCCCGGCCGCCAGGAGCGGCTCGGCGAGCCCTGCCCCGACACCCTCGGCGAGCTCGCCGACGCGGTCGCCGCCGCCCTCGCCGCGCTCCCCGCCCTGCCCACCGTCGTCTTCGGCCACAGCATGGGCTCGCTCGTCGCGTACGAGACCGTCCTGCGGCTCGCCCGGCACGCCCCGCAGGCCCTGCCCGTCCGCCTCTTCGTCTCCGGCGCACCCGCCCCCGTACGCGACCGCACCAACCTGCCCGCCCTTGACGACGACTCCCTCCTCGCCTACGTCCGCGACCAGGGCGCCGCCCAGCCCGAGGTGTACGACATCCCCGAACTCCGCGAACTCCTGATGCCCTCCCTGCACGGCGACTTCGGGCAGCTCACCCGGTACCGCCCGGCCCGCCCCCTGGCCCGCGTCCCCGTCCCGGTGACCGCGCTCGGCGGCGACTCCGACGCGGGCTGCCCGCCCGAATCCCTCGCCACCTGGGCCGAGGCCACCACCGAGGACTTCACCTCCCGCATCTTTCCCGGCGGTCACTTCTACCTCCAGGGCCGCGAGGACACCCTGGCCGGCCTGGTCACGACCGCCCTCCGCGCGGCGGCCCGCTGACGGCGCCGTCCGGCCCCGGGCGCCGGTCGCGCCGCCGCAGGCCACGGCGTACGTTCCCCCGATCGCGTGCGCCCGGAGGGGGCCGGGTCCACCGCGCCCGCCGACGCCGGATCCGGCCGCTGCCTGCGCCGCGCCGCGCCGCGGAGGCCGCGGGCGGCCGAGGCCGTGACCGATCGGAGCGGCCGCCACCGGCCGAGGAGCAGGGGACGGGGGCCCGGGGAACACCACCGGTTCCCCGGCCCGACGGGCGGCAGCCCCAGGTGAGCCCCCGGCCCGGCTACCCGGCTGCTGTGGCCGCCGTCGCCGCGTCGGCCGGGTGGCCGGCGGCCGCCTGCGGGCCGTCCGGGATGTGGAGGACCGCTGCCGCGCCCGCCAAGACCGCCGCCCCGAGAGGGAAGCAGCCCTGCTGCGGCACGGTGTCGGTGCGCGCGCGGGCCGAGTCGGCCTCGGGGGCCGGAGCCAGCCCCCACGCGGCGCCCTCCGCCCGGCGCTGCAGCAGCCCCTCGTACGTGTCGGGCTCCGGCTCGCCCAGGCCGATCGCCGCGCTGCGGCCCAGGCTGCCCGCGACGAACGCGTACTCCGCCCCCAGCAGGGCCCCCACCACCGCGCCGGCACCGGACCAGGTGAGGTCCGCGTCGCCCAGCCGCATGCTGCTCGGCGGCCGCTGGAGGTGCAGGTTGTGCGCGGACACCAGCGTCGGGCCGCGCCCGGCCTCGGCGGCGCGGATGGCGAGCAGGTTCTCCGCCATCAGCCCGTCCCGCACGGCCAGCAGCCCCCGCAACCGCTCCGGCCGGTCCATTGGCCGCGCCGCCTGCCGGTGGTAGCGCAACAGGCCGCGCCCGGCGGCGAGGTGCACGCCCGCCCGGTGCCACTCCTCCCGCGACGTGGCCGCGATCCGCTCCGGGGCACGGGAGTACAGTGCGCCCCACAGGTCGTCGGCGAGCGCCAGCAGCGCCGCGGCCGCCGGCTCGGCCCCCGGCGAGGCCGCCGCGTCCAGCACCGCCTCCGGCCGGCTCCACCGCCCGTCGTCGCCGGCCAGCTCCGCGAGGTCGACGCCGAGGTCCAGGCCCAGGTGGGCGCGGGCGTGCTCCAGGTAAGGCCGGGGGCTGGGCGCGCTCATGGACTCCGTCGGCGCGTCGAAGCCGTGGAAGGCGAGCCGCTCCCGAGGGGGCCGGCTCCGGTTGTACGCGTGCATCCAGGCGACGAGCCGCCGGTTGGCCGCCGACTCACCCCAGCCGTGGCTGAACCCCTCGCGCATCACCGCGTCGAGGGTCCCCTGCCCCTTGCGGACGTAGTCGTCGACGGCGAGCGCGGCCACCCGGTCGACCTCCAGGGCGACCGACCGGAAGCCGAGCCCGACGAGCTGCTCGAACAGGTCGTTGCGGACCCACCCGAAGGCGGGTTCGAGGTGCGTCGGCTCTCCCAGGCCCAGCAGGCCGCACGACGCAGGGACGAATTTCCGGATCTCCCGACTCATCATGTCCCGCAAGCGTATCTTTGAAAGCCCCGTGGAGGCTTTGCTCCCCATCCGCCTTGGATAGAGGGCCTCTCCGTTTCCAAAGTCTCAAACAGCAGGGAAGCGATGCGCCCAGCCGACCTGGCCCGCGGCCACGGCCTCTCCACCCAGGCCGTCCGCAACTACGAGCGCGACGGGTTCCTCCCGCCCGCCGAGCGCACCCCCAGCGGCTACCGCGTCTACACCACGCTGCACGCGGCCGCACTGCGCGCCTTCCTCGCGCTCGTCGCCGCGTACGGGCACCAGCCGGCCGGCCGCATCATGAACGCCGTCCACCGCCACGCCCTCGACGACGCCCTCGACACCGTCGACCGGGGACATGCCCGGCTGCTGCGCGACCGGGAGACCCTCGCCGCCGTACGGCAGGCCGTCGGCCACCTGGCGGCAGAGCCGCCCCCCGCCCCCGACCGGCCCGCCCCCGAGCAGCCCACCTTTGCGCGGCCCGCCCGGGCCGGCGGGCCCCTGACCGTCGGCGAACTCGCCCGCCGGCTCGGCGTCACCCCGGCCACTCTGCGCAACTGGGAGGCCGCCGGCATCCTCGACCCCGCCCGCGATACCGGCACCGGGTACCGCGTCTACCGCGAGGCCGACGGACGCGACGCCGAACTCGCCCACCTCCTGCGGCGCGGCGGCTACCCCCTGGACCGCATCGCCACCGTCGTCCGGCAGATCCGCGCGACCGCCGGCACCGGGGCCGCCACCGGCCCGGGTGCCGACGCCCTCACCAGCGCCCTCGACGACTGGCAGCGCCGACTCACCGCACGGGGCGCGGCCATGCTCACCGCGGCCGCCCGGCTTGCCGACTACCTGGCCCTGCGCGACGGCCCCGCCCGGCCGGACCCCGCCGCCGCACAGCCGCCCGCCGGATGACCACGCCCCCTCGGCGCCCCGTCACGGGCCGTCGAACTCCGGCAGGGACGGCGCATGGCGGTACCACCGGGCCATGGCCGGATGCGTGAACGACCACCCGTCCGGCCCGGCCCGCAGCACCTCCTGCGCGGCGGCCTCGTCGAGCAGCCGGTACACCGCGTCCGGGGGCAGCCCCCACAGGGCGAACCGGGACGAGACGACCGCCCGGATCCAGTGCCCGGTCACGGTGCTGCCCGCCAGGAGCGGCAACAGCAGCACGAAGGCGGCCGAGGCGGCTACCAGGAGCAGCAGGCACATCATCAGCGCCATGATCTCCCCGACGATCCACAGCGTCTCCGCGGGGCGCACCGTCCGCCCGGCGGACCACGCGGTGAAACCCAGCACCAGCGCGGCCCCCGTCAGGAACAGGACGTCCACGACCGAATCCGACACCGCCACCGCGAACAGCAGCACCAGCCCGCTCGGAACGCCCTTCAGCAACCCCTGCCAGACCCGCCCGACCGGATCGCCGCGCGGCGCCCGCGGATCCAGCCTGTGCCGCTGGTACGCGTACCAGGCGAACCCGGCAAGCACGCCCAGCAGGAACCACGCCGGCCCCTGGTCCGAGTCGGACGTGCCGTACGCAGACCCGTAGTACGAGTCGTCGGCCCGGCTCACGGAGTCGTCCAGGCTCAGCATCAACCACACCAGCCCGCACATCAGCGCCGCATACGCGCCGGCCAGCCACCGGGACGGCCGCCGCCCGCAGTAGAGCACGCGCAGGTCGCCGACCGGCCCGCCCTCCTCCTTCTCCCGGAAGGCCAGCAGCCGCAGGGCCGTGTGGCGGCGCTGCTCGCGGAACGGCCCCCGGTGCTGGCGGTACGGCAGGTACGCCCCGAACAGGTGCCGCACCAGCCGGAGTTGCAGCGACTCCTCCGTCGCGTCCTCGGCGACCAGCTCCGCGGGGTCCGCGCGCCCGTCCGTGTACAGCAGCCGGGCGGCGCCGGCCAGGGTCGGATCGGCGAGGACCGCGGCGGCCGGCAGGTCGGGCCGGGTCGCGAGCGTCTCCAGCACCGGCGCCCACTCCCGCTGCTTGGTACGGGAACGGGAGCTGCGCTGGATCCACCCGTCGAGGTCGTCGACGCCGAGGGGGCGCAGCCGGACCCCGGCGCTCCCGGCGATGACGGTGTCGGTCCGCTCCACCGTGTCGGTGAACTCCGCCCAGCCGCTGACCAGGACGAACGGGGCCTGCTCGGGCAGCCGGTTGAACAGGTGCAGCGCGCAGGCCCGCTGGCGCAGGGTGAGACTGTCGAAGTCGTCGAGGATGGGCAGCAGGAGGTGTCTGCCGAGCAGGGTGCGGACGTCCTCGGCAGTGCAGCAGGTGAGCGCGCCCGCGATCCAGGCCAGCAGGTCGTCGACCGGGCCGGGCTGGGGGCGCCAGCCGCGCAGCGACACCAGCACGGGCACCGCCCCCGCGCCCGCCGAGGTCAGCAGCCGGGTGCCGAGGTGCCGGGCGAGCTGGGTCTTGCCGGAGCCGCGGTCGCCCAGGACGAGCAGGCGCCGCCCCCGGGCGAGGGCGTGGACGTCGGCGATGTCGTCGTAGCGCCCGTCGAGGTTGGGGGCGTCGGGGCCGGCGTCGGTGAAGTCCGGGCTGACGGTGGTGTAGCGCAGGGGGATCGGCGCCGGGTGGGCGGACACGCCCCAGGGCCGCCGGTCGGGGGCGAGGGTCCGCCAGGCGTCCCGTTCCAGGGAGCCGGGGCCCGGGCCGTCCGGGCCGGCGGCCGCCTCCCGGTCGGACGGGACGGCGGCGGGGTTCGCAGGGTCGGCGGGGTCCGCGGGCCCCGCCGACCCCGCCCGGGCGGGGATCGGAGTCGGGGTCGGCCCCGGCACGCCGGCGGCGGCGAGGGGGCCCGTACGCGGGTCGGAGCGGAGGCCTGCGCGGGGGGCTGCGGGAGGGGCGAGGTCCCTCGGGCCGGGCGGCGGCTCGGCGGCCGGGCCCTGCTGCGGCGGGACGACCCGGGCCCACTGGTGCTCCGCCCGGGCCCGCGCGTAACGGGCCTGCCACAGGTCGAGGTTGGCCTCCGGGTCGCACGCCTGCACCCACGCCCGTACGAGCTCCCAGCGCGGCAGGCTCCGCCCCGACGCGGCGGCGCTCAGCGCCCCCTTGCTCCAGTTGACGTCCGTGGAGAGGCGGGCCAGGGTCAGCCCGGCCGCGGCACGGAGCCCGCGCAGTTCCCGCGCGAGCTCCGCCAGGGCCGGGACGCTTGTGTCGAGCGGCTGCTCGGGCCGCCCGCGCCGTCCCGTCGCCATGTCGGCCGCTACCGGCCGGCCGGCGGGACGACGGGGCCGGCACCGTCCGTGCCGCCGTCGCCGGAGATGCGGCGGGCCAGCTCCAGGCCCGTCGTGGTGACCATCACGATCACCGCGAGGGACGTTCCCGGGTCCTGGCCGAGCACGGCCAGGACGGCGGTGACCACGGCCACCACCACGACGACGACCACCTTCACGCGTACGGGGGAGGGGCGTACGCCCAGCCCCGGAACCCAGTCAACGGAAGCCACGGACATTCCCATCACGGAATCCTCCGATCGAAGCAACGGTCCGGATCGAGGTGCGAAGCGCCTGCGCGGGCCCGCAGTTGGCGCTGCGGGCAGCCGCTCGGCGGCCGGAAGCCGACGGGCGCCCACCCACCATGCCCGAACGCCGCCCTCCCCGGCATTGGCCCGAAAAATGCCCCTATGGCCCGCTGTATCCACTGATGCCGGACCCGGTGAACATGCCGCCGCCCGGGCCGTCCGTCCGTGAACTATGCGCCTGGCGATACGTCCTCCGAGGTCACGGCCACCCTGGGGGCGGGGCAGCGTTCACGAAGAAGAGACCGCACTGAACAACACCCTCTGTCGCGCATACTGCCCTCGGGGGCGCATCCGTGAAGATTCGCGCCCCCTCCCGCGGGAGCCGACGGTCCGGATCCGCGCATCGGCGGGGGCCGTTGGCGCGGCCCCCGCCCCTCCGCCCCGCACACCGAAGACCCGCCGGGGCGTACGCCGGCACCCGCTCAGGCGGGAAGGCCGGTGCCAGTGCCAGTGCCGCTGCCGGCGCCCGGCAGGCCCGGCAGGCCCGGCGCGGCCGGTGCCTCCGGCGGTGCCCCGGCCGGATCCGCGGGCCGACGCGAGGCGATGCCGCGGGCCCGCGCCATCCGGTCGATGACCAGGCAGAACACCGGCGCGCTCACCAGCTCCACGACCAGCGCCTGCCACGGCGCGTCCGCGGCCGTCCCGGCGTCCGCCAACTGCCCCAGGGCGAGCGCCAGCCCGAACGACAGGACGTTGTTCGCCGTGTGCATGGCGATCACGGCCTCCAGCCCGCCGGTCCGCAGGACGAGCCACCCCCACCACAGCGCCGAGTACAGCAGCAGGAAGAAGCCGCTCCACCCGCCGAACCCGTGCGCCAGCGCGAACAGCACGGACGCCACGCACACCCCGGGCCAGGGGGAGCGCAGGAAGCCGCCGAAGAACTGGACGAGCCAGCCGCGGAAGATGAACTCCTCGGCCGCAGCCTGGAAAGGCACCAGCGCCGCGAACAACACCAGCCCCACCAGCAGCCGCGTCATCCCGGGGACGTCGCCCTCGAAGACCTCGTCCCCGGCCGCGAGCCACTCCCACAGCACGAGGACGCCCATCTGCACGGCCATGACCGCGAACGCCACGGCCGCGCACAGCCCGAGCCAGCGCCACCGCATCCGCCCGGCCACCGACACGACCGTCCCCGGCGGCCGCCTCCCGCACCACAGCACGCCCAGCAGCACCGCCGGGATGCCGAGCGCCAGGCCGGTCAGCGCGAGCGCCTGGTCGGCGAGCGGGTCGGCCAGCAGCCGGTCGCCTCCGTCCTCGGGGGCGGGGCCGAACCCCAGCGCCTGGCCGACCGCCATGCCGATCCCGACCAGCAGCACCATCGCCACCAGGAACAGCCCGGCCACGACGGCGAACTCGCCGAGGCGGTGCCAGGCGCGCTGACGCCCGTTTCGGGCCTGCTCGTGGTACTGCGTCCCGGCCGGCGCGGCGACCCGCCGCGGCGGCTCCGGCTGCACCGGCGGCCACCCCCAGGCCGCGCCGGGATGCGCATACGGCCCGCCGTGCGGAACGGCGGCGTAGGGCTGCCCGCCCTGCGCGCCCCCGTGATACGCCTCCCCGCCCCCGAGCGGCGGGGCCCCGGGGTACGCCTGCGGCCCGCCGTGGTGGGCCTGCGGCCCGGCCGCCGGCCCGGGGGGCGCCCACGGGTCGCCCGCCGATCCGGGAGGTGCCCACGGGTCGCGGCCCTCCGGCCGCTCCCGCGCGGCATCCCCTGCCCGGCCCGGCTCCGATATCTCCGACACGGCCGAAGCCCCTTTCACTCGCCTCGCCCCAGGACACCGCGATCACCGGGCCCGGCACGGCACACGGCCGCCCCGGCACCCTAAGCGATCACCCCCGCGCCCCTCCGCCGCCGGCCCGCGGGCGGGGGAGCGCCTACCGGGGGAGCACCTACCGGGGAGCCGCAGCGCGAGGCCGTCGAGGACGACCTCCAGCCCGTACGCGGACTTCGCGTCCCGCAGCGCGGCGGGATCGGCGCCGGCGGCGGCCGCAGGGGGCCGTCCCGGGCGCCCGCACCCGCCTGCCCGGCGCCGCCCCCGCCGGTGCGGGCCGCCTGCGCGGGCACGGGACGGGGCCCGGTCCGGATTCCGGTCGGGTCCGGTAGGTTGCCTGGCATGAGCACATCCCCGCCGTCCGGACCGCCCCACCCCCTCGGCGGGCAGCAGCCTCCCCCCGGTTCCGGTTTCGGGCCGCCGCCCGGCCCGCCCCCGCAGCAGCCCTGGGCCTTCCCGCCCGCGGCCGCGTCGCCCGCGGCCGCGTCGGCCGCGCCGCCGATGCCCGCCGTGCCGCCGTTCCCGCCCGGGGCCCCGTCCCGCCGCGGCGGCGCAGGCCGCACCCTCGCGATCACGGCCGGCGTCCTCGTCCTCCTCGGTGTCCTCGCCGTCCCCGCCCAGAAGGTCCTCGGCGCCGTCTCCACCAGCGCGTTCCCGCCGGCCGAGCACATGCTGACGGTCCCGCAGCACCTCCTCGGCGGCCGGTACACGCTGACCGACGACGAATCGGCGGCGATGAAGGAGGAACTGGCCGGCGAGGCCGTCCGGCGCGACCCCACCATCCACGACCCCCGGCCCGCCGTCGGCCGCTACAGCGGCTCCGCCGGGAAGAAGACCGCGGTGCTGTCGTTCTCCGGGCTGTACGGGCAGTTCAAGCACCCGGAAGCCGTCCGCGACTCGATCCTGCGCGGCGCCCGGACCTCCGAGGGCGCGGCCGAAGCCGGTCCGCCGCAGCTCTTCCGGCCCGCCGGCTCCGAGGTCGCCGTCAGCTGCCAGGTCCTGACGCTCACCGAGGAGGGCGCCAAGTCGACCGTCCCGGTGTGCGCGTGGGGCGACGGGAACACCGCCGCGTTCGTCGGCTGGGTCCTCCCGGACACCGTCGGCCGCGCCCCCGACGCGGTCGACCTGGCCGGCTTCGCCCGCCTGACCCTCGACGTCCGCGCCGAGACCCGGCGCCCCCTCAGCCCCTGAGCCCACCGCTGCCGCGGCCGCCCCCGCCGTCAGCGGCCTCGGCGCGACGAGGACATGCCCGCCACCGCCCGCCCGTTGTCGAACTGTCGAACTAATGACCGTCAAGGGTGCTCGTGTTCGATGCTGCCGCTCCGTGCGGCGGACACCGGAACGTGATGTCGATCACATGGGGCGCTTCGTGACGGAGGTTGGCTGCTCGTTGTTCACAGATGGCGGGCCGCAGTGAGGGAGTCCCCGCAAACCGGGCGAACCGTCTTGTTCGGAGGGCCGGTCCGCGCCGGAACGATTCAGGCCCCCCGCCGTGGCGGGGGGCCCACAAGGTGCACTCAGGCCATGAGATGCCTCTTGTCGGTGCGGTCAGTTGGAGCTGAGCCGCGCCCCCATGGTGGCGTGCCGCCAGGGGTCGTGTGGTGTCATTCGGGGCTTGTCCGAAACGGCGGCCGGCAAACCGTAACAACCTCAACAACACAACAATACCTCTGACATGGGCTTTCGATACCGCCGGCCAGGGCCCCGCCGATCAATTCCGCAGGCTTCTTCGGCGGCCCGGCGTGCCGCGCGCGGCCCCCGAGGCGGCCCGGCGCGCCCGCCTCCCCGGCGCCGCCTTGTACCAGACCGGGGTTCTTCATGAGGTAAGCGGAACCGGCGTGGCGTCCTGGTGCGGGTTATTCACGAACGCACAACCTCGCCGAGGGGGAGTGCAGCCAGGTGCCCGCCGAGGACCTCATGGGGCAGACTTGGAGCCGCGCACGCAAGCCGCGGAGGACATAGATCCTCCACCCGGCGGCGGGAGTTGGAGCTCCCGGCCGACGGGCCGGCGGCCACGTCTGCGAACCAACAGAACACGCACTCAGGCCGAATCACACCCCCGGGCCGCGGGATCCGCCCGCGGCCCGGGGCTGAGCGAGGGCGTCCCGGCAAGGGGCGCCCTCGCTCGTACACATCCCCCCATCCGAGCGGCCAGGCAGAACCGCTCGCTCCCGGGAGTCGAGATGCCCCACAGCACCACGCGCCGGCGCACCGCCATCGCCGCCGTCGCCCAAGCCCCCTCCCCGGGCGCCCGCGCCCGCGCCGGCGGCGCCCGTACCCGCGCCCCGTACACGGGAGCCCGCAAGCACACCCGCCGCACCTGCGCCCGCCGCGGCGAGCCCGGCCGCCGGGAGGTGGCCGGCCATGGCGCGTCCTGAGAACGAAATCCCGTCGGACGCGCCGATGGAGGTGGCGGAACTCGCCCGCCAGCTGCGCGCGCTGCGCCGCCGCAGCAACCTCACCTACAAGCAGCTGTCGTCCGTCTCGCACTACTCCGCCGCGGCCCTGTCCACGGCCGCCTCCGGCAACCGCGTGCCGAAGTGGGAACTCGTCGAGGCCTTCGTCCGCGGCTGCGGCTTCGGCGGCGACCTGCGCACCTGGCGGACCCTCCACCGCAACGCCGCCGCCCGGTTCGCCGGTGAGGAGGCCCGCAAGCACGCCTCCCGCAGCGCGGCCGCCGCCGACGCCGCGGCCACCGCCGACGGCGAGGCCCCGCAGACCCCGGCCGACGACCGGGACAAGCCCGAAGGGCGCCCCCGCACGCGCCGCGGCCGGCCCGCACCGCCCGCCCTGGACCCCAGCGCCCCCATACCCCCGCCCCCCGACGGACTCCTCGCCCTCGTCCAGCAGTTCACGGAAACCCACCAGCCCGACGAGCACCAGCGGGCCACCGGCACTGCCCCGGACCGCGTGCACACCGCCCTCGCCCTGTGTACCACCCCCAAGGACGTCCTGCAGGTGATGCGCGAGCTCGTCGCCGACCGCGGGCTGACCATCGCCGACCTGGAACAGCGCAGCCGCCGCGAGTACCCCATCTCCGGCGCCACCTTCTCCCACGTCCTGAACGGGGAGGACCTGCCCACCACCGAATGGCTCCACATCTTCCTGACGACGGCCTGCGGCCTGGAACAGGAGCGCACCTTGATCTGGCACCACACCGTCACCCGCATCAAGATCGCGACCCTGCGGCACGGCAGGCTCCCGCAGGAACCCCTCCCCGAGTCACCGGCCGTCGTCGCCGAACGGAGCCTCGCCATCGTCCGGACGCTGCTGTTCGCCCTGGCCGTCCTCCTCGCCGTCGCCGGCGGACTCGCGGTGTACGTCCTCCTGCGCTCCGCGCTCCCCGCCTTCGTGACCGGCCTCACCACCTTCGCCGCCTCGTGCGCCGTGGCGGCCTACATGGCGGGCGCCGAACCCCTGCTGGGCGCCCGCTCGCTCTGGAGGTGAGAGGCAGGCGGGGGTCCTGCGGCGACGCCCCGGCCGGAAACGACGACGGCTCGGCTCCCCAGCCCACACACCCTGCGGTGTACGGGCGGCCGGGAAGCCGAGCCGGTGGGCGTCCTGTTGGCGCAGGGCACCCGGGGTGTCAGCGTGTCCGAGGTCGGGACGATCGCCGTGAAACCAGCCGCCGGGGCGACTGCCTGCACCCAGAGTTGCCTCTTGGGAAGCGTTTATCCAGAGTAACCCGCCGACAGTTTGGTTACGAACCCGATCCCGCGAGGAAACCGCAGCTCACAGGAGGGTGGCGGGTTGTTAACTTACCTACCGAACCCCGTCCCGGCAGATGTGAACATCACCGCCTGTACCCAGGGGGCCGCCTGGTGGACGATGAACGGTGTCAGTGGCTCCGCCGCAAGGGAGTTGGCGCTCCCGGCGGGCCGACGAGGTCCACAGGGTCCCCTGCCGTGGAACCGTCCTGCGCGCCCACGGCAGTGGACCCTGTGTCAGAGACGAGAGGTCGTCGACGATGCAGGCGCACGTGCACCCCCGGGGAGGCATCTGCCTCCCCCTCCCGCAGCCCCCGCTATGGGGCTTCGACCCGTCCGCGGCGCTCCGCCGCCTCCGCCGCCGGATCACCGGCACCCTCCGCAAGTACGCCGCCCCCGTGCGGCTCGGCATGTACTCGGCGGTCGGCACCGCGACCGGCACCGCCGGGTACCTGGCGGGCCTGGCCCCGGACCAGTCGGTGGGCCTCGGCCTGAACGTCGCCGCCACCGCGGCGGCGTTCTGGCCGCCCCGGCCCGCCCCCGCGGCCGACCCCCGCCAGGGCGGGGCACGCTGATGCCCCGCCAGCCGAACCCCATCCGGGAGGACGCCTCCTCGGAGCTGCGCGAACTGGCGAGTGCCATGCGCGGCCTCAAGGAGGAGCACGGCCTCAGCTTCCAGACCCTCGCCCAGCGGGTCCACTACTCGACGGCGTCGCTGTCGAACGCCGTGTCCGGCAAGCGGCTCCCCACCTGGGAGGTCACCTGGGCGTTCATCCGCGGCTGCGACGACTCCGCGGACGAGGCCGTCTGGCGGGCCCGGTGGGCCGCCGCCGAGGAGGGCGAGCTGCGCCGCCTGCCCGCCGAGGACGGCACGGCCGCGGAGGCCGCGGTCCGCCGCCAGGCGGCCGGCGGGCCACGGCCGCGCCGGTCCGTGGCCGAACTGGTCCGCGAGGAGGTCGCCCGCCAGCAGCAGTCCACCTCCTGGCGGCCGTCCGAGGCCGACGCGGTCTCCACGGCGCTCGCGCTGTGCACGACCGCGGACGACTTCCGGGTCCTGCTGCGCGACCTGATGGCCTCCAAGGGGCTCGACCCCGACGAGGTCCGGGCCAACGCCCGCGCCCAGGGCCTGGGCCTCACCCGCACCAGCGTCTTCGGCATCCTCGACGGCGAGGACGTCCCCGACGCCGAGCCGCTCCACGCGTTCCTGCTGGGCTGCGGGGTCGGACCGACGGGGGTGGGGGCCTGGCACTCCACCGCCACCCGCATCAAGATCTCCCAGGCCCGGGTCGGGGAGTCCGCCGACGACGGCCCGGGGCACGCCCGGCGGGTGGTGACCTCGTGGCGCCGCTTCCGCGGCCAGCTCAACCTGGACACCACGATCGGCATGCTCTGCACGGTCGCCCTGACCCTGCTCCAGCTGATCGCGGTGGCCAAGCACGGCATCTGACGGTCCGACCGGGGCCGGGGGCCGCCACCCGCCGGGGGTGGCGGCCCCCGCGCGTCCCCGGGCTCCCGGTCGGGCGAGCAGACCGTGCCCGCCGCAGGCGGCGTACAGAAGCGGAATCCGCGGGCGGTCCCCTCGCAGGGTTCCGGACGGCCGCCCGACCGGATTCCGGCCCCCACTTCAAGGGCGCCCTAGCCGGACCTTAAGGGACGGATAACAGGGCGCCCACATCGCTTCCGGAGCCCGGAAGCGGACGGATTCGCGCTTAGGGTCACTGGCGTTGACCGAGGCACATCCGATGCCGCCGCCGTCTCCCCGGCGGATCGCCTGTTCACCAAGAGGTTCCTGATGTCCCGTAAGCGAATTGCCCTGGCCTGCGCGGCCGTGGTCGTCGGAGCGGCCTCCGTCGCCGTCCCCGTCGCAGCGAACGCCGGAGAGGACGGCGGGCTCGGCGCCACCTGCCGCATCACGGAGCAGTCCACCGCGTGGTGGGCGTCCGCCGAAATCTCCGTCGCCAACAAGGGGGACCGGCCCGTACGGGACTGGACCGCCCGGTTCGAGCTGTCGCAGGGCCAGGCCACCATCGACAACCCGTGGGCGTACGAACTCCGCCAGGACGGCAAGCGCGTCACCGTCAAGCCCATAGCCGACCGGGCCGACGTCGCCGCCGGCGCGACCCGGGCCGTCAAGGTCGGGATCAACCCCGCCGGCAAGGCCATCCCCAAGATCAGCGGCTGCAAGGCGACCGGCCCCGACAGCGGCAGCGGCAACGGGACCGGCACCGACGCCAGGGTCCCCGCCGACAGCGGCTCCTTCGTCAAGGACCACGCCGCCGTCCACCTGATGTGGAAGCCGCCGGCCGGCGCCGCAGACACCGACCGCTACGAGGTCTTCCAGAACGGCAAGCGGCTCAAGACGGTGACGGGCACGATGACCGACATCGAGAAGCTCGCGCCCGGCACCCGCTACACCTTCAAGGTCCGCACCCTCCGCGCCGACGGCAGCACCTCCGGCTTCAGCAAGGACATCGTCCTCACCACCCACGCCGCACCCGGCCAGGACGCCGCGAAACCGGTCATCCCCGCCGACCTCGAAGCCACCGCCTCCGGCCCCTACCAGGCCACCCTGCGCTGGCACCCGGCCACCGACGACGTCGCCGTCACCGGCTACCGCATCTACCGCAACGGCACGCGCGTCCAGGAAGCCGACGCCAAGGCCGACACCGCCACCGTCTCCGGCCTCACCCCGAGCACCGCCTACCGCTTCAAGGTCACCGCGGTCGACGCCTCCGGCAAGGAGTCCGAGCCGACCCGCGAGGCCGGCGTGACCACGGCACCGGCACCCGGCGGCGGCACGGGCGGCGGCACGGGCACGGGAGCACCCGGCGACTTCACCGCCACCACCTCCACCAAGCAGGACGGCCCCGTCACCCAGCACTACCTCAACCTCGCCTGGTCCGTCCCCCGGAACCTCGGCCAGATCACGACCTACCAGGTCTACCTGAACGGCAAGCCGGCCCAGACCTTCATGTGGGGCACCGCCACCCCCGTACTGCCCGTGCCGACCACGAAGGGCACCCGCGAGGTCCTCGTCGGCTCCCACCCCGGCACCACGTACACGGTGAAGATCCGGGCGCGGCTCGGCGACGGCACCTGGGGCGCCTTCTCCCGCGAACTGACCGTCAAGACCGGCGGCTGACCTGCGGCCACGCGCCCCGCGCCCCGCGGCCCCGCGCCCGCCCGACCCACCCAGGCACACACCAGGAGCACCCCGCATGAGCACCGCCCCGCACCCGACGACCTCCCCCACCCCCACCGCAGCCGCCCGGGCGCCCCGCCGCCGGACCGCGGCCCTGCGCCTCACCGCCCTCGCCGTCCTCCCCCTGGCCGTCACCACCCTCGGCACCGGCCCCGCCGCGGCGCACGGCGCGACCTCCGACCCCGTCAGCCGCAGTGTGGCCTGCACGAAGAACCGCACCGCGACCGAAGCCTGCCGCCTCGCCCTCGCCGCGAGCCCCGCCATCCCCGGCGACTGGAAGTCGATCGTCCAGGGCCGCGCCATCGACCACAGCACCCCCACCTCCTCGCCGCAGCACCGCGCCCGCATCCCCGACGGCAAGCTGTGCAGCGCCGGCAACGCCCAGTTCTCCGGCCTGGACCTGCCCCGCGACGACTTCCCCTCCACGACCCTGCCCGGCGGCGCGGAGTACGACCTGCGCTACGACATCAGCGCCCTGCACAACCCGTACCGCATGGAGATGTACGTCACGAAGGACGGCTACGACCCGAAGAAGCCGCTGAAGTGGTCCGACCTGGAGGACACCCCGTTCCTCAGCGCGGACAACACGGCGGCGACGGCGGCCCCGTCCGGCTACCTCGGCTCCAAGGCGTTCACGTTCAAGGCGGTGCTCCCCCAGAAGAAGGGCAAGCACCTGATCTACACGATCTGGCACGGCCTGAAGAAGCCCGACGGCTCCTTCCAGAGCGAGGAGGCCTTCTACTCCTGCTCGGACGTCACCTTCAGGTAGCCCCCGAGACCGAGGGGGGAGGGCCGGCCACCCCACCGCCGCCCTCCCCCCTCACCTTGGCCGCCTAAGGTGTGTCCGTGAACCACCTGGACGACCAGCCGCACGTGACCCTGCTGTGCCGGGACGACACCTCCGTCGGAGTCCGTTTCGGTGACCGGTCCGCACCCGACGGATACTGCGTGCAGTACGCGGTGGACCTGTGGGCCCCGGGCATGACCGCCCGGCTCGACGGCGCCGTGGCCTGGGTCCGCGGCAGCGACCTCGCCCCCTTTCTGGCCGGGCTGGCCGAGGACTTCCGCGGTTGGGACGGCGAGCGGACCTGGCAGACCCACGACGGCGACCTGACCGTGACAGCTGTCCACCGCTCCGGCGGGCACACCGGCCTGACCTGGACGCTGCGCCCCTGGCGGCTGTCGGCGGGCGGCTGGAGCGCCTCGGCGACCACGTGGCTGGAAGCCGGAGAGGACATGCGCTCCTTCGCCGCCGATATCGGCCACTTCCTCGCCTGGGAACCCGCACACCCGTAGGCCGGGCCCGCAGGGCCCGGCCACCGCGGACAAGATCGACATCAGAGTGTAGAGCCCACTGAACGCGACATCCGGGGCATCGGGGATGCTGGTCCTCCGCACGGTCGCGAAAGGGGCGGCGTTCATGGTGACTTGGCAGGACCAGTTACGGACGGCCCGCACCTGGCGGGACTACCGCCAGGCCCTCCACGCCTTCTGGATGGACGACCTCGACGTCGACACGCTCGGCGAACTGGGCCGGACGATGGCCGAAAGGGCCGCGGCATTCGACGGGCACGCCGGCGCCAATGGCTTCGACCGGGTCCTCGACCGGACCCTCCCCGACACCCGGCCGGACTGGGCGGAGGTCGAGTTGTGCGTACGAACCCGCGCGGAGCACCGCCCGGGCGGGGACGCCGCCGGCCTCGTCGCCCGATGGGCCGAAGGCTACCGCGCATGCGGAGGCGACCCCGGGCCCTGCACACCGCAGCACCGGGCAGCGCCAGGGGGGGGGCGGAGGCGCCGGGCGGCCAGGGCCGCGGCGGTGCTGCTGCTCGCTGCCGGGGGCATCGCCGCCGGCGCGTTCCAGGTCGGGGACTGGTGGAGGGACCGGCAGGGCCCGGCCGGCAACACAGCGGGCTCCGGGGAGTCGCCCATCCCCGGGAGCACTTCCGAAGGGACCGACGGAAACCGAAGCCGCCCCTCCAGCCCGCCGAGCCCCAGCCCGGACTCCACCCCGCCCCCGTCGGCCGACGGCGGCGGACCCCGTTCGTTCGCCGCCGTGATCAGGTGGTCCGACGACGGCGCGAACGGCACCGACCCCTCACCGAGGGTGTGGGCCTACGACTCGCCCACCGAAGGCGGCGAGGCGCACCACAACGGCTTCTACGAGCCGGACCAGCACTTCCACGTCCAGTGCCAGGTCACCAACGGCCGGGTCTTCCCCCTCGGCGACGCCTACCAGGGCCCCCGCCGCGAGGGCGTCTGGTACCGCGTCCAGCCCGGCAAGTGGGTCCCCGCTGCGTACGTCGACGCCGTCACTGCTCCCCTGCCCGCCTGCTGACCCCCACCCGCACCGCATCCACCGGCGCCACCGGTGCCACCGGCGAGAGGGAGCCGCACCGTGTCACCATCCAGCACACCCCGACGCAGGAACCGCACGTTCGCGCTGACCGCGGCGGCGGTGACGGCGGTCGCCGTCACCGCCGCCGGAGCCGGCTGCCTGGCGGGCCGCAGTGAGCCGACGGCCCCCGACCGGCCTGCCGTCGAGATGGCCGGCAAGCCGGGCACCCTGCCCCACCCGGAGATCACCCGGCTCTCGGGCGCCAGCCGCGTGAAGTCCGACAGCCCCGGCCACCCCGTCAAGATCCGCCCCTGCCCCGGCCCCGCCCCGTACGGCAGCCACGGCTGCCACGAGTCGTCCATCCGCTTCCTGCCCGACGACACCCCCGTACGCATGTGGTGCTGGACCGACACGACGGCCCCCGACGCGCGACCGCCGTCCGACAAGCGCTGGTTCTACGTCATCGAGGCCGACGGCAGCCCCCACCCCGGCGAGGCGGGGTACGTCCACTCGGCACTGATTCCGACCGCCGAACAGATCCGGGTGCCGGAGTGCACCACCCGGCGGCTCCTGGAGGCGGCCCCGCTGCCCCCGGCCCAGACCGACCCGGCCCCGGACCCGAGCCCCGACCCCGCCCCCAACCGGCCCGCCCGTCCGACGCCCGCCCCTCCCACCGCGCCGGCCGCGTCCCCCGCACCGCCGGCCGACAGCACGCCGGCCCCGCCGCCGGCCGGGCGCACCGTCACCCAGCAGAGCGGACGCCACGGATCCCCGACGTTCACCGACCCGCACGCCGTGAGCGGCCCGGGGCAGCGGATCCCGGCCCACAGCCGGGTGGAGGTGCAGTGCCGGGTCCACGCGCCCGGGATGAAGTCCGCCAACCCCGACGGCTGGTGGTACCGGATCGCCGACAGCCCGTGGAACGGCCGCTACTACGCGGTGGCCAACACCTTCATGAACGGCGACACCCCGGGCCAGACCCCACCCACCAACACGGACTGGACGGTCCCCGTCTGCTGACCGCGGTGCCGTTGCCGCCGCGCCTGCCGCCGCGGACCGCTCCTGCGAATGTGCCCCCGGCATGTCCCGGCGGGCGTAGGGTCCGACGGGCAACGACGACCGGGACCGGCCCGCGCCTCCCCATGGGCCGTTTCGACGAACGTGTGGAGAAGCCGATGGAGCCACTGGTGTTCCACAGCAGCGACCTGGACGAGACCGAGGCCTTCCTCTCCGGCACCTACACGGCTGTACGGATCGCCCCCGCGGACGGCGACGGCCCGACCAGCACCCGGCTGATGCGCCGGACCACGCCCGGGTTCAGCGTGAACGAGTTCGAGATCGGCTTCGCCCTGCGGTACGCGGCGCAGCCCCTCGGCCGGGTCTGCGTGGCGACGGTCCGCTCCGGCACCGTGTCCGTGGACGCGGACGGCACCGGCCCCGCCGCCACCTTCGGGCCCGGCGACACCTTCCTCCACGCCGTCCCGGACCGCCCCTACCGCGGCTCCCTGGACTCCGTATGCCAGACCGCGGTGCTCTTCGACCCCGACCTCCTCCCGCGGGTCGCCGCCCGCGGTGCCCGGGACCGCGGGCCCGTCCGCCTGACCGGCCGCCGTCCGCTGAGCGCGCAGGCCGGCCGGCAGCTCGCCGGCACGCTCGCCCACCTCGCCCACCTCGCCGCGCTGCCCCGGCAGCTGCGGACCGAACTGATGCTGGGCAGCGCCGCGCAACTCCTCGCCGCCACCGCTTTGGCCACGCTGCCCAGCACCCTCGGCCCCGAGGGCCACGGGCCGGGCGGCAGCCCGGGCCCGGCGCCCGTCGACGGCCGGGACTCCGGGACGGGAACTCTCCGCCGCGCCATCGCGTTCATCGAGGACAACGCCGACCGCGACATCTCCCTCGCCGACATCTCCGCCGCCGCCCGCGTCACCCCGCGGGCCCTGCAATACGCCTTCTCCCGGCACGCAGGTACGACCCCGCTGGCGTACTTGCGTGCCGTGCGCCTGGCAGCCGCGCACGCCGACCTGGCAGCAGCCGACCCCTCGACGGGAGCCACCGTCTCGGCGGTCGCCGCGCGCTGGGGCTTCGCCCACACCGGCCGCTTCGCGGCCGCGTACCGCCGCCGCTACGGAAGCAGCCCGTCCGCCACCCTCCTCAGCTGACCCAGCGGAGCATCCCCGCGCCCGCGGGGTCCACGTCGACCGGCCCCTGGCCGCCGCCGCCGACACCGGAGCATCCCCGCGGGTGCGGGGTCCACGTGCCGGCGTGGAGGTTGCGGTAGTAGGAGATCGGAGCATCCCCGCAGGTGCGGGGTCCACGAGCCTGCCTGTGTTAGCACGGCGATGACGATCGGAGCATCCCCGCGGGTGCGGGGTCCACCGGGCGGCCTTCGCGAACCGGGGGCCCCAGCAGGGAGTATCCCCGCGGGTGCGGGGTCCACCTCCGGGCGAGCGCCCTGCGAGGAGGATCGGCCGGAGCATCCCCGCGGGTGCGGGGTCCACGTGGCGGGCGGCGGGCGAGTCCGCCGAGCTGGCGGAGCATCCCCGCGGGTGCGGGGTCCACGGGCGGGGGCCGCTTCGCTCATCCGATGGAGCCGGAGCATCCCCGCGGGTGCGGGGTCCACCGCTCTACCTCAACGACGACGGCCCCTCCTCGCGGAGCATCCCCGCGGGTGCGGGGTCCACCCCCGCAGCGCCTTGCCGCCGACCGCCTTGCCCGGAGCATCCCCGCGGGTGCGGGGTCCACGACCGCGAAGCTGCCGACGTGGCGGACGCGGTGGGAGCATCCCCGCGGGTGCGGGGTCCACGCATCCGAGAGCTGCGCGCGGGCGTCGTAGACCGGAGCATCCCCGCGGGTGCGGGGTCCACACGGCTCCCGGCGCCGGAGAGAAGGACGCCGCCGGAGCATCCCCGCGGGTGCGGGGTCCACCAATCTCGCGCAGGCGCCCGAGCCGGCTGGAGAGGAGCATCCCCGCGGGTGCGGGGTCCACGCTTATTGAGCTGGGGTTCTATCGGGGTCGGTGGCTGTTTTCATTTGGTTGGGTTTTGGGTCTGGCGGAGAGGATGAGGCCGTCGAAGTCGACCGGCTGCCAGCGTTCGCGTCCTGCAGTGCGAACGGCCCAGCCTTGTTCGTTGGCCGCGGGTTCGATGAGGATGGCCTGGCCGTCGCCGATTCTGGTGGCGAGGAGTTCCCAGAGGCGGTCGCGGATGCGGCGGCTGGGGTTGCCGACGAAGACGCCGGCGCTCGCTTCCACCATCCAGCGGGTGAGGTGTCCTCGGAGGCCTTCGGGTGCGGCGATGAGGATGATGACGGTCATGGTGTGGGATCGGGCTCGTCGGGGTCGGGGCCGATGACCGCGATGTGGTTGTCGGTCATGCCGTGTGGCGAGAGGTCGGCGTGGGCGGCGTAGTTGGTGCCGCCGGGGACGGTGCCGAGGTGTTCGTCCCACAGGAGGTTTGCTTCGTGGTCCTCGGAGTCGGTGCCTTCGGGGGTGAGGAGGGCTTTTACGTCGGTGACGATGCGGCCGAGGAGTTTGTGGCGGGCGATGAGGTCGCGCAGGCCGAGGCGGGCGTCGCGTTCTTCGGTGAGGCCTTGGGCTGCGAGGGGGATGGTGTATTCGGCTTTGTAGAGGTCGGCGATGTCGAGGACGAAGGAGGTGGCTTTGCCGGTGTGGACGAAGCCGAGGCCCGGGCTGGCGCCGAGGCCGATGATGACCGCGTGGCAGATGCCGTACAGGGCTGCGTTGGCTGCGGACAGGAGGCGGTTGAGGTCGTCGCCTGCTGCGAAGGCATCGCCGGGTTTGTAGTCGCGGCCGTTCCAGGGGACTCCGGTGCGGGCTGCGTGGGCGCGGTAGATCTTGCGGACGCGGGTGCCTTCGCGGCCGCGGAGTTGTTGCATGGTGAGGCCGGAGACGTCTTCGCCGGGGAAGCGCATGGCATACATGGAGCGGGCGACGGCGAGGCGTTCCTTGGGGCGGGTGACGAGCCAGGCTTGCTGGTGGAGGAGGCCGGCACCGCGGCTGGGGCCGAGGCCGGCCGCGTACATGCGGACGCCCTGCTCGCCGACCCAGCACACGGTGGTGCCGGAGTCGGCGAGCAGGCGGATGGCGCCGTGGGTGACGCGTGTGCCGGGGCCCAGGAGCATGACGGCGACCATGGAGGCGGGGACACGGACGCTTTGGCGTTTGTTGATGATGACGATGGCGTTCTCGTCGCGGTCGAGGTGGCTTCGTTCGACGTAGACGCTGGATACGCGGTCGACGAGGCGGTGGAGGTCGCGGGGGTCTGCCTTCCACCAGATGTCGGGCACGGGCGGTTACGGCCTTTCGGTGATCGGGGCGAGGGTGAGGAGTCCGCATCCGTAGGCCTTGGAGGGGCCGATGCCGGTCAGGAGGTGGTGGGTCAGCAGGGTGGGGTCGGTGATGCGCAGGCGGCCTTCGAAGGTGACGGCGTTCATGACGACGCGGGCTTCTTTGGTGGTGGGCCCTTTGCCGAAGGAGTGGCGTTGGCGGCTGGTGATGCGGAGGTCTGGTGGGGGCGTGCCGTCGGTGGTGTGGGTGTCGTGGAGGTCGGGGGCGGTGGGGATGTCGAAGCCCCAGCGGGTGGTGCGTGTGAGGAACCAGTTGAGTTGGGCGGTGGCGGTGCGGTGGCCGAGGCGGAATCCGCGGCGGCGTTCGCCGGTGTCGATGCGTTGCTGTTGTTGTTCGGTGGGTTTGGTGGGGCTGGTGGTGTTCTGGACGGGGTTGGCGGTGAGTCGGAAGGCGAAGCTGCGGCCGGCGGCGAGTTGCCGGAGGAGGGGGGTGTAGTCGCGTATGGCGTAGTGCTCGCCCTCGGCGCCGGGCCATCCGGCTGTTTCGACGAGGTGGGTCCAGTCGGGTTTGTCGGTGGTGAGGACGAACAGGTGGGGGCGGTGGGGGTTGTCGGGGTCGAGGCGCCAGAGGGTGCGTGCCTGGTCGGGGAGGCCGGGGAGGCCTCCTTGGACGGCGGCGTGCATGGCGCGGGGGCTGGCCAGGAGGCGCCGGCTCTCGGCGCGCAGGGGGTTGATGCGGATGCGGGAGAGGTAGGGCATGCGGGTCACCAGCCCAGGAGGGCGAAGGGGTCGTGGCCGCCGGTGGGGCCGGGGTGTGCGGGGTCGGGTGTGAGGCCGGTGGGGGCTGGGAGGTAGGTGTGGCGGGTGCGGCGGGTGGTGTAGGTGCGGTTTTGGGGGGCGAAGGAGAGGGGGACGTCGTCGCGGACGTCGTCTCCGGCGGGGTCGTCGAGGGTGGCGGGCAGGTCGATGCGGGCTGCGTTGCCGTTGGTGCGGCCCCAGCGTGTGCGGACGGCCTCGGTGGCTTGCCAGGGCTCTTCGCGGAGTGCGTCTTCGAGTGGGGCGATGCGCCGACCGAGGAGGAGGGGTTGTGCGGGCGGGCAGGAGCGGCGGCCCAGGGCGAGGGGGAAGGCGGGGTGGCGGACGGCGTGGGCGAGGGTGTCGATGAGGCCTTCGGGGCCTTCGACGGCGGCGAGGAAGACGGCGTCCTGGAGGTAGAAGCGCTGGGTGATGTGGGTGTGTTTGGCGGGTGAGGTGGGTTTCTGCCGGCCCTTGGCGCTGACGGCGGCGGAGAGCAGGGGCTGGCCGCGGTAGTCGCCGACGGTGTGGTAGTCGCGCAGGATGCTGCCGGGCTGGTCGATGCGGATGCCGAGGGCGAGTCCGGCGAGGTCGTCCAGGGGTGCGTGGCGGGGGCGGCCGGCGGCTGCGGCAAGCAGGCCGACGATGCCGGACTTGGTGGGTTCGGGCCGTGTTTCGCGCCGGTTGAAGGCGCTGCGGTCGCCCCATGACTGCAGCGGCCCGGCGAGGCGCAGCAGTAGGACGGAGCGGGGGCCGGGGGCGGTCACGCCTGGTCTCCCAGGGCGCTGCGGATGCGGGTGCGCAGGGTGGTGCGCAGGTCGGCGAAGGTGACGGGGTCGCCGAAGGCCTGGGCGAGGGCCTCGGCGGTGTCCTTGGTGTGGGGCTCGTCGGTGGGGAAGGTGTGGCTGGCGCCGTTGTAGAGGGGGGTGTCGCCCCAGACGCCGGTGGCCTGGAGGTGTTCCTTGGCCAGGCGGCGGGCGGAGGCGGCCTGGATGCCGGCTGCGGATGCGACGGGTTCTTCGAAGGCGGAGACGAGGTTGACCGGCTGGTCGGTGCGGGCAACGACCGCGACGAGGCTGGGGCGGGTGCGGTGGGCGAAGGAGTTCTCGTAGCCGGTCGGTGCGGAGCGGGCGAAGCTGTCGACGAACCGGTCGAGGGCGTCGAGGGCAGCTTCGGTGTCGCCGCCGAGGTTGGCGGTGAGCTGGGGGAAGCCGACGGTGGCGTAGCGGTAGAGGGTGGCGGAGTTGAAGCCGATGGTGCCGATCATTCCGGCGCCGGTCTCGTCCCGCTCGTTTTGGTCGTCGACGGCGGTGAAGTAGTCGAATTCCAGCTGTGTTTCATGGGTGGACAGGGCGTGGGCGACCTGGACGGCAGCGTCGACGTTGAGCTTGGGAATGTCGGCGACCATGCGGCCGAAGAGGGCCACGCCGACGGGGTGGCCGGTGGCGAAGGCGTCGGCCACGGGCAGTTCCTTCAGCGCTTCAGCCAGGAGCTTGTCGTCGAGGGCGGCGAGGTCGGCGGCGTTGCCGGTGACCAGGGCGGCGACGGCGTCGAGCTGGGCGTTGCCGTAAAAGAGGAGATAGGCGGTGTCTCCCGCCTTCTTGCCCTGGCTGATGCCGAGCTGGACCAGGAGGGCCGCGGCGATCCGTTCGGCAGCGGGACGGTCGAGGCCGGCGCCGGCGGCGATGCGGGTGGTGAGTTCGCCGGTGATGCGCCTGGTGCGGGTGGCGCGCCCGGGCTCGGGGGTGTGCTCGTCGAAGTGGCGGCGGGTGGCCCGCTTCCAGGCCTGGGAGGAGACACGGGAGCGGCGCACGCCGCCGTAGACGGCTTCCTTGGGGTTGCCCTGGTCGTCGCGGTTCAAGTTGGCCGGCGGGACGGTCTGGATGATGTGTACGTCGACGTAAAGGCGCTGGTTCATCGGATGGCTCCAAGATCGTGTGAAGGCGGCAGTACGCGCGGACGGCGCGCCTGCGGGCAGATGGAGGGCCCGCCGCGAGGGCAGCCGGCGGGCAGGGTGGGGAGGAGCAGGCGTCAGCCGACAGGGCCCTACGGGGTTTTCTGGGGCCGGGCGTGGTAGTCCAGGCCCCAGCGGCGGCGTACGCGGTTGCGGGAGTCGGGCCGGTTCCATCGGAGGACGTCGGCAGCCAGGAGGGTGTAGTCGAGGGGCTGCTTGATGTCCCTCAGCTGGGTGACCAGACCGCGCAGGCGCAGCTGGAGCGCTGCCGTCGATGTCGCGGAGAAGGTCTGCTGGAAGCGTGCGTCGACCGCGTCCTCGCTGGTGCGGTCGTGCAGGCGCAGGGCGCGCATGGCGCGGCCGAGGCTGACTCCGTCGCGGTGCATCGGCTGGTCCTGGCTCTGCTGGTGCAGCCCGTAGAGGGCGAGCGCGATGTGCTCGGCCTCCTGGGCGGCGGAGACTTCGCCGCGGCGCGCGGCGAAGTCGTCGACTTCGCAGGTGTAGAAGCGGAACATCTCGAGCACGGTGCCGGCGGGACGGGACAGGCCCTTGCGCAGGACGGCGAGGTCCTCGCCGGGCGGGCGCCGCTGAGCGGCGGTCCCGGACGTGTGCCTCCACTTGCCGTCGGCGCCGATGTAGCGGTGCCAGATCCTCTGCGTGGAGTGCTCTTCTTCGGTCATGACCGTATCCAGACGTGATGAGACTGCGGTGCCGTGAAGGAGGGCGCGGGCATGCGCAAGGGGGAGTGCCCTGGGGTATGCCGGGAGTCCTGCGGCCGGAGGGCGGTGCGGGAACGGGCCGCGCGGGGCCTGCGGCCTCAGGGCCGCGAGGCCGTCGAAGGGCCGTGGCCGCGGCGGTGCCGTCTAAGTGCTGCCGAGGGCGGCGCTGTTGCGTCGGTGGGCGTCGGCGCGGTGGAGGATCTCCGCTCGGCGCCTGCGGAAGGACGCCTCGGCGGACGAGGCGCGGTGGGTGTGCTCCGGCTTGCCTTCGCCTTGGGAGGTGGTTCTGCCGGCGAAGGCCCCGACCGGCACGGCCTGCAGCAGGCGGTCGACGATGTCCTCGGTTCGGGACCAGGCCAGCTGCTCCCAGGCGAGCTGGCCGGCCTCGATGCGTTCGAGGTCCTCTACGCCCCTCATCCCCGTGAGCAGGCGCCGCACCAGCGGGTCCAGCGCGTGCAGGACGAATTCGCCGGGGCGCTGGCCCTTGTCCCAGGGGATCGGGTCGCTACCGAGGGCGCGCCTGAGGTCGGCGGTCAGGTGGTTGACGGCCGTGGCCAGCTCTTCGGCCTGGGCGGCCACTTCGAGGAGGGCGGCGCGGACGTCGCTGTCGGCGTCCAGTGCGGCCAGCGGCAGGGGCAGGGCGTCGAACATGACGTCGTCGATGACGGCCGACTGGTTGCCGTAGGCGATGCCGCACAGTTCCACCCGCAGCGGATACCCTTCGCCGAGTTCGCTGACGAGGCCGCCGGCCTGGTCGAGGATCTTGCTGGTGGCGAATCCGCTGGTTTTCTCCCCTGCCTCCCGGGACTCGCGTTCGGCTGCCAGGAGTGCGTCGAGTCCCCTCCAGGCGGCCTTCCCCGGCTGGAGGCGCAGCGGGCGGCGCGGCAGGGCAGCGCCGGACTTGGCCTTGCCGGAGGTGCGGCTTCCGATCGGTTCGAGGCGCCACATGGTGTGCGGCTCGGTCTCGGGGGTGTGGGTCATCCGGTCCCCGGCGGCGACCAGGACCCGGGTCACCCGCAGGCCTTCGTCGGTGTCTTCGGGGAAGAGCCGGATCCTGCGGGACTGCCAGGTCCACAGGTCCAGAAGCCCTTCGGGGGCACGGGTCTGCCACTGCGGGCTGCCGACCGAGCGGGGGGCTGACGGGTCGCGCCTCTTCCACTGCGGCAGGTCGGTCGAGGTCGGCGGGGCGCCGACCGGGATGTTCAGTAGCAGCGTCTCGAACAGGGTCCGGCCGGCGAGCAGCGTCACGCCCAGCTGCCCCAGCGGGCCGGTCGGGTTGCCCGTGGTCTTGCCCGCCTTCGCCTGCGGGTCGCCGACCGCGCCGGTCTTAATGGCTGCGGTGTCCCAGCAGTGGGCGTGCAGCAGCCAGTGCGCTGCCTGCGCCGGCGTCAGCGAGTAGGAGTCGCCCTCCGTGCGCGAGGCGAACAGGGGCACGTTGTTGCCGGTGGCCGAGGTGGCGACGATCAGAGCTGCGTTCTTCGTCTCGCCCTTCGCAGTGGACAGCCCGCCCACCTGACCGAAGGGCCGCACCGGATCGAACAGGTCGAACAGATCCCGGTGCGCATCGAGGTAGTCCTCGAGCGTCTGGCGCTGCTGCGGCGACCACCGGCCGGCGGCGTGCCAGGCCGCCCACTCCCGCTCGTCGGCCGGGCGGCCGAGCGCGGCGACGACCACCGCAAGCATCACCTGCCGCAGGACGGCGGCCTTCTGGGTGGGGATCTCCACCACCAGGTCGCCGAACTCGTGCGCCTCGACAAGCGCCGTCCGCAGGGAGCGCCGCTGTGCCGGACCACCGGTGGCCGAGGGTAAGAGCAGCCACGGATCATCGGTCAGGAAGAAGGCATGAGTCATCAGCACCCCTTGAAGGAATCTCTTATGTTTAACGCTAGCAGCGGGGTTGAGGCGCACAGGTGCTTTCTCTACAACCAGGTGCGACAATCCGGGAGTTGACCCCGCCCGGCTCGCACCACGCGGTCCACGCAGGCGGGGATGGTCCCCTCTTGTGTTTGCGTCACAGCCCGGGGCTCACCTCGTCCCCGCCACGCGGGGTACCGAGCCGCCGGGCCCCGCCCGGCGGCTCACCACACCCGCCCATCCCCGCCGCAGAGCCCACAGAACCGGCCCTGCGCCCCCCTACAGCTGCCGCAAGCCGAACTCCGCGTCATAGGACACCGTGAAGTCACCGACACGGGCCCTGCCCGAGCCGTCCAGCACCAGGGCGCGGGCGCGCCGCAGCCACGGATGCCCGTGCCAACCCGGCAGCGGCTTCAGCCCCAGAGCCGGCTGCGTCAGGGAGGGAGGCAGCCTGACCGTCGAGCCCACCACCTCGTCCAGGACCTCGGCCGCCACGTCCCCGTTGACGCTCAAAGCCCGTCCCGCCAGGGTCCGGTACACCTCATCGCCCTCCTGGCGCACCACGAGAACGACCTCCACGGACTCGTCTCCGTCACGCACCGCCGCCCGCAGCGCATCCTCGTCGCTGCCGCCGGATCCCGCGTAGTGCAGGCCCGCGAGGGTCCGGCGCTCGTGATCACCCGGGCCCGTCAGCAGGAAGCCGCGGGCAACTGCGGCGCGGCCACGGTCCGCCTGCTCCTGCGCCTGGCGGGCAGCCTCCCCTGTCTCCCGCCACGCTTCGGGAACAAGGGCAGCATCCGACCCGTACACGCTCTCCACCAGCCGGGGGACGTCTCCCGGAAACGACCAGTCCCCGCCCGGCACAGGCAGGACGGCAGCGGTCCGCAGCAGCAGATGGCGCCCGTAGATCATTTCGCTGCCGTAGCCGAACACCGGCTCGCGGCCCGGGCGCGGCTCGAAGCCGGTGACGAACGCCTTCGGCGCGCGCAGCCGTTCCGGACGCCAGGTGCCCTCGTGCCGGTGCAGCCGTCCCATGCGCTGCAGCAGGAGGTCGACGGGGGCAAGGTCGGTGACCAGCAGGTCGGCATCGACATCGAAGGACTGCTCGGCCAGCTGGGTCGCCACCAGGATCAGCCTCCCGCCCCGCGGCCTCGGCGCCCGCGGCCCCAGCAGACGCAGGCACTCCTCCGTGAGGTCCGCGCGCCGTGCCACCGTGAAGCGGGCGTGCAGCAGCCGCACCTCGGCCTCACCGAAGCGGCCGCGCAGCTCCTCATAGAGACTCTGCGCCCGTCCCACCGAATTCCGGATGACCAGCGCGGTCCCCCCGCCGGCCAGCTCCTCCGCCAGCAGGTCGGCTACAGCGGCGTCCGCCTCTGCCTGCAGCCGCAGCCTGTCCTCACGCGAGGAACCCGCACCGGGCAGTCGCTCCGGCAGCACGCCGACCGCCACCGGGAGGTCCGCCCGCCAGCTGTCCGTCGAATCGGTATGGAACTGCGGCTGCCGGGCATCGTCCAGCCACGCAGCTGTCACACTCGGATAGCCCGCCGGGGCGGGAACGCACACCTCAAGCTCCGCCCGCGACGCAGCCCCCGCCAGGTATGCCTCGAACAGAGCCTGCCGCTGTGCCGGCGCCAGCGTCGCCGAGAGAGCCACCACAGGCACACCGGCCTGCCCCAGCCACCGCAGCGCCTCTCCCAGGAACTGGCCCATGTACACGTCGCACGCATGGACCTCGTCCAGCACGACGACCTTGCCCGCAAGCCCTGCCATCCGCAGCATCACGTGCCGCGTACGCGTCGCCGCATACAACAGCTGATCGACTGTACCCACGACGAACGGCGCGAGCAGCCCCCGCTTCGGCCCCAGAAACCACTCCGCGGGCGCATGCCGCTCCTGCTCACCGCACTCCGCGTGCCCCACACCGTAGGGGTCGTCGTCCATGCCGTACTCGTCGACGCCGCGGAACGCCTCGTCTGCGGACGCGCCCGCGTTCTCCAGGAGCTCCTTCCACTCGCTGTTGAACGCCCGCTTGCCGTGCAGCAGCACCACCCGGGAGGCGAGCTCAGGGTCGACGGCCCCCAGCCAGCGCCGCGTGCGCGTGAACATCGGATCGCTTGTCGCCTGGGTCGGCATCCCCACGAAAACACCGTCCGCCCCGAACCTCGCGGCCAGGACTTCCGCCGCCGCGTGAGCCGCCTCCGTCTTCCCTTCCCCCATGGGAGCCTCGATCACCATCAGCCCCGGACCGCCTATACGGCGCGCGGCCTCGACCACCATGGCCTGCGAGGGCCTGGGCGTGTAGCCGAACCGGTCCAAGAACGCCTCAGGTCCCGGCAGTGCCAAAGCCCCCCAGCCGTGCTGCAAGCCAAGGGCGGCCCACGCCTTGGCTGCCCGTCCACGCGACTCGCCCAGACTCACCCGCTCCAGATCGTCGATGCCCTGGAAGTGACGCTCGTCGCTCGCGATCCAGTCGGCCATCACCACCAAACCGCTCAACTGCAACTGCAGGGCCCGCGACGGGACCGCCACCGGCTCGACCTCCCCCAGGCCCCCGAAGCCCAGCTCCCCCGTGAAGGCATCCACCACGGCTTCCTGCACCCGGCGCCAGACCCCTCGGCCCCTCAATTGCCCCTTCGCCGACCCCGGCTCCTGCACATCCTTCAACGACGGAAACGCACCGTGATGCCCTGCAACCAACGGCCACGTCCAGTCCACCTGCTCCGGGCCCCAGCCCGCCGCAGTCAACAGCTCACGTGCCACCAGCCCGCCGGCCCAGTCATGACGCCAGCGCCGCTTGTTCTTTACCCCCGCCACAGCCGCCGACTCGACCCACGTCAGCCCTGACTGCCGCACCGCTTCGGCACCCTCGGGCCACAGCCGCTGGTGCACCGGCGTCGCCTTCCCGCAGTCATGAACGCCGCAGAGCCAGGCGAACAACCGCCGGCCGCGGTCCGGCCCCCCGGCAACCTCGTTCAGCGCCGACCGCGTCGACGGGGCGAGAAAGTCCTCCCACAGCAACTCCGCAACCGCGGCGGTATCCAGCAGGTGCGCCATCAGCAGGCTCGTCGTACCCCCTGCCCGCTCCCGCGACTTCCCCCACAACACGGCCAAAGCCCCCACGACAGCAGGCTCGTACCGCCCACCCAAGCGCCCTAAGTCCACCAGACCTCCAACCACCGCACGTCCAGAGCCACCACACCCTAGAAGGCCACACTGACAACGCGAGCGACCTGCGAAAACGCCAAGCAGAGCACCGATCGATGAACCAGACGCACGCATGCCAATACGTGAAATGTCCGAACCCACCCGCAGCGACCCCACGAGCGCTGGGCCTGCGAAACCGAGGGCGTGGGCCGCCACAGCCCTCCTCGGGTTCGCCTCGACCGCTGGCATGCTGGCCAGCCAACACGCGGCTGTCCACGTCTTTCCGGCGGCCCAGTGGACTTCGAGCACGGGCACCCCCGCAGGCGCGAGTACCCTCCGAAGCCCGCCCCTGCAACACCTTCCGGTCCCGATCTCACCGGAGCAGCCCCGCGGTGCGGGGTCGAGCAGGTCGACGACCGTTGACGTACAGGGCCTCCAGCGCAACTTGCTCAGCCACGGAGCATCCCCGCGCCCGCAGGGTCGACTGCACGGGAGCGGCGGCGGGGGCACCCTGGCCCGGAGCATCCCCGCGCCAGCGGGGTCGACTTGCCCATGTGGCCGGTGAACACCTGGCCGAACGGAGCATCCCCGCGCCCGCGGGGTCGACGCCGACGGCGGCTCGGCGTGACGGACGGCCTTCGGAGCATCCCCGCGCCCGCGGGGTCGACGCGGCGGGGGTCAGTGGGTCAGCATCCGTCGTACGGAGCATCCCCGCGCCCGCGGGGTCGACTACGCGTCCACTGGGTCCGTCTTACGTGCCACCGGAGCATCTCCGCGCCCGCGGGGTCGACACCGCGGGCACCGTCACCGGGATCGACACCACGGGAGCATCCCCGCGCCCGCGGGGTCGACCGGTAGCGCGCAACTGCGCAGCGGTCGTGGCACGGAGCATCCCCGCGCCCGCGGGGTCGACGTCGGGAGGGGAGCGGCCGCGAGCCGGGCCTGCGGAGCATCCCCGCGCCCGCGGGGTCGACGCGGCGGGGGTCAGTGGGTCAGCATCCGTCGTACGGAGCATCCCCGCGCCCGCGGGGTCGACTACGCGTCCACTGGGTCCGTCTTACGTGCCACCGGAGCATCTCCGCGCCCGCGGGGTCGACACCGCGGGCACCGTCACCGGGATCGACACCACGGGAGCATCCCCGCGCCCGCGGGGTCGACCGGTAGCGCGCAACTGCGCAGCGGTCGTGGCACGGAGCATCCCCGCGCCCGCGGGGTCGACGTCGGGAGGGGAGCGGCCGCGAGCCGGGCCTGCGGAGCATCCCCGCGCCCGCGGGGTCGACGTGGACGGGTTCCCGGAGTACGGATACTGGCTCGGAGTATCCCCGCGCCCGCGGGGTCGACACGAAACGGGGGCTGCCCTGTCTCCCTTGGCGAGGAGCATCCCCGCGCCCGCGGGGTCGACGCGGCGCAGCTCGAACAGGGCGTCGCCGAGGGCGGAGCATCCCCGCGCCCGCGGGGTCGACTGCACGGGAGCGGCGGCGGGGGCACCCTGGCCCGGGGCATCCCCGCGCCAGCGGGGTCGACTTGCCCATGTGGCCGGTGAACACCTGGCCGAACGGAGCATCCCCGCGCCCGCGGGGTCGACAGAACGACCAGATCGGCCGCCTCGATCTTCCCCGGAGCATCCCCGCGCCCGCGGGGTCGACGCCGTGCCCGTTCCCTCAGCCGGATCCCCATCCGGAGCATCCCCGCGCCCGCGGGGTCGACGCGCAGATCAGCATCGGCGCCACCGGCATGGCCGGAGCATCCCCGCGCCCGCGGGGTCGACGGCGCGCACGATAGCGCGCGGCACGCGGTCTCCGGAGCATCCCCGCACCCGCGGGGTCCACTGGGTACGTGCGCCCGCACCCGTGCGCATCGCCGGAGCATCCCCGCACCCGCGGGGTCCACGGCGCCCGGCCACCCCCCACGCCGCTCATCAGCGGAGCATCCCCGCACCCGCGGGGTCCACAGACGCCCCCGCTGCCGCCGCAGTGGGGGCGCAGGAGCATCCCCGCACCCGCGGGGTCCACGCAGCCACACCCAGCTCGCCCGCCAGAGACCCCGGAGCATCCCCGCACCCGCGGGGTCCACGCGCCGCCGGGATGACGTGTCCGTGAGGGCCGCGGAGCATCCCCGCACCCGCGGGGTCCACGTTGAACTCGGCGGCGGCCTGGCGGACCTGTTCGGAGCATCCCCGCACCCGCGGGGTCCACACTTGCTGAGCTGGGGGTATGTCAGCTGAGGTAGCCGTTTTCATTCAGTCGCATGAAACGGCACTTCCTTAACATGACCGCGGTTCGACAGTGACATCCGTCATGGCTCACACGGTACAGCCCAGGCCTATCCGGCTGCTCCTCGCTTATGGCGGCGCCGCTCCGGCATGCAGCGCCACCGGGTAGTTCAGTGGCCCGCCCGTTATTCGCCGAGGATGGTGGCGCGTGCCGCGCGTGCCCAGATCGCCTGTTGTCGTGTGGTGAACCCCATGCGGTTCCAGTGGAAGATGATGTGGCGAGAAAGGATGCTCCGTAGGCCGAGGGTGAGTCGGCCGTGGTCATGGGCGTCGGCGAGACACCGCCCGGCCTTCTCCAGCCCGGCGGCCCAGGCCGCCACGGGCATCAGCAGCTCGTCGTCGGCCGTGAGCCCGGCGGTATTGATCGTCAGGAGTCTGTGGATCGACGGTGTCATGGATGACACCTGCTCGCCGGGGATGCCGGCGGGTAGCGGGCGGCTTGCTTCCACGCGTGCCCAGACGTCGCCCTGCTCGCTCCATTCCTGGCCGGCTGCCCGCAGGAGCAGCGTGACCACGAGGAGGGACGTGACCTTCGCGTCGGGCTGACGCGAGGGGTTGGCGTCGGCGGTATGCAAGAAGGCGAGTGCTCCTTCGCTGTCTGTGTGGAAGAGGTCGTGAGCGAGCTGGATGCCGACCGCTCCACCGAAGGCTGCGGTCTCCGGCTCGTACGGGATGACCCGCCACTGCTGCACCGCCCCGCAGGCGATCGCGGCGTCGAGGTTCGCGGTGAGGCGCGCGCGTACGGCGCGACTCGATGTTGCGGGAGCGGGTAGGACGCGCAGCCGCCAGCAGGGGTGCTTGCGCACGAACCACCAGGAGGCGATGAGCCCTTCGTTGTAAGCCTGGCGGAGCGCTGGCAGCAGGTAGGCGGAGAACGCCTCGCGGGCGCGGCCGTAGTCGGAGAATTCCACGTTCACCTGCTGCCACCGCTCGGCTCCGTCGTTTGCGGAAAGCGCCGCCCTGCCGGCGGCACGGTAGAGGTCTACGGCGTCTGCCAGGAGCGGGACGGAGCAGGCGTGTCGGGCGGCGACTTGGGAGAGGGGCTGCCCGGTGAGGGCGGCCAGTACGGCGGCTTCGGGCGGTGTGTCCATGTGGGCTCCGCTCACACCAGCAGGAGGCTGGTGTCCCAGTCGCAGGCGGGCGCGGGGGTATCGGCGCTTTGGAAAGCGAGCGCTGCGCCGGCCGTCCCTTCCAGGAAACCTGAGCCTTGCGGGGGCGGTGCGGCCAGGAACCGCTGGGTGAGCCGGGGAACGTGCTCCTGGAAGCGGTGCGGGTCCAGCGCGTCCGCGGCCACGCGCTGGACTACCCGCAGGAGGCCGCCGATGCCGTGGCACAGACTGCGGCCGGTGAGCTGGTCGAGCTGGGCGGAGTCGCCGATGCAGGACAGGAGCGCCTCTTCGACGGCGCGTTGGCGGGCGGAATCGTCCAGGGCGAGGGCAGCGAGTTGCTGAGCGCGCACGATGCCGGGGGTTCCGTAGCACCAGGATGGTGCTTCCGTGTGGTGTGTGGCAGGGCCGGCCGTATGCGTCCATCGGGGCCAATGAGTGCCATGGCGGTCGGTTTGGCGTATCTGGTCGAGCCAGTGACAGATCGTCTGCATTGACGTTTCCTGGCCGGGCACGGTGATGCCGCGCAGCGTGGCGAGGGCGAGGAGGGCCAGGGGCCCGGTGATGCCGTGTGCGAGGCCTGCGTTGGCGTGTCCGGCTGGGGTGGGCTGGTGCAGGTTGGTGGGGCCGTGCCACACCCACCAGCCCGGCTGCCCGTCGGGTAGCGGCCGGGTCAGGCGGACCAGGTACTCCAGGACCCCCCTGAGGTCGTCGCCGGTCGGTGCCCGCCGCAGAAGAAGTGCGCCGATGCCGGTGAGGCCGCGCAGCAGGTCGTACTCGGCGAACGCGGCCGGGATGCCGTGGTCGATGCGGGTGTGGGCGGCCGCCAGGCGCTGCCGGGTGTGGGCCGCGATGGTGCGGTCCAGGGCGGCGAGGGCGTTGGCGTAGCGGCCGGTGTCTGCGGCAGCGAGGTGGAGGACGAAGGCCATCGCGGGAGCGCCGAGGAACAGGCCGGCCTGGTCGCCGTCTATGAGCGGTCCGATTCCCGTGAGCCGGCGCTGGACCTCATGCCAGGCAGTCGTTCCCCTGTGTGCCCGCTCGACGTCGAGGAGCACTGTGCCGAGTGAGCCGTGGGCCAAGGACTGACCGGTGGCGAGGTCTGCAGCGTGAGGAGTGGCGGTCACCGTGCTCCTTCGGCTCGGGCGGTGCTCTGCACGGCGATGGTGCGGGCCAGGCGACGGCAGTCCGCCTCCCCTTCCGGGTCCAGGCCGGCGGCTCGGTTGTGGTGCATGTGCAGCAGGGACGGCAAGACATCCAACGGATCCCGGCCCGCGGCGGAGAGGTCGTCCCGGTAGGACTCAAGAGCTGCGCGCCGCCGGGCCCATGCGTCGATGAGAACGGATCCACCGGGCACCTCGAGCAGCCCGGACCGGTCGGGGGCGGCCAGATACAGTGCGCTGGTCTGGACGGCACGCGGGGGCGCAGCGCCCTCCGCCTGTGGGAGAACGGACAGCAGCCACACCCGGGCTGCATCCGTGCTGCCGGCGAGGACGGTGGCGATGTCGTGGAAGCTGGCCGCCGTCACTGCCGGAGCGAGCTCGGCCGGTATCCGCAGCTTCATCTGCGCGCGGGCGGCCGCGGAGTCGGCGATGAAAACCTGCTCCGCAGCTGCCAACAGCCGGCCGGTGCCGTACCGGCCGGTCTCCGGCTCGTCGGTGTCCCATTGCACACGGCGCAGGAGCCCGTCCAGGCGGAGCTGTGCGGCCCATGCCCCGACGGCCTGCGCCACGTCGCCGAAGGCGGCAGCACCGGGGAGCTGGATGCGGATGCGCAGGTGCGGATCGGGGTCGCTGTAGCGAGTGAACCACCAAGCCGGCTGGGGATCCCAGGTGTCCATCAGGGTGGGCAGCGCGGCGGTCAGCAGCTCGGTGGCGCGTGCGGGGTGGCTGTAGAGCTTGAGGAACGTCCAGGGGGAGGCGCCCGGCAGGCGGCCCTCACCGCGGGGGACGACCGTCGTGGGGGTGGGGCGGCGGACGGGCCGCTGGGTGGCGACGAAGGGCATGGTGACCTCGTGCGCCCGTCCAAGCCACCCGTAGGCCGCTTCAGGAGGCGCCTCGTGCACGGTCACGCGGCGGGTGCGCTCCAGTTCCAGGCGCAGCAGCTGCTGATGGGCGAGGTCGGCCAGGTCGAGGCGCAGGCGTTGGTCGTCGGTCCCGAGGAAGACGGTGCGGGGGACGCCGTAGACGGCCCTCCAGTGCTCGAAGCGGTGCGGCCACCTCTCGGCGCCGTCACGGGCGAGCTCGTGGTGGCGCAGCCGCCAGCAGGCGGGCGACAGAATGGTGCGGCCGATGCGGACCTCGGGAAGGAACGGCAGGCTGCTAGCGGCTCCCCAGGCGAAGGGGGCGAGGACGGCGGTGTGTGAGCGGTGGACTTCCGTGACGAACCTGACCAGCGGGTGGGTGGCGTTGGTCGGCTCGACTGCGTTCATCACCGACGGCTCGATGATCCGCCCGGTGGAGAGCGAGGCCAGGTACAGGCGGCGGGAGTCGGCGCCGACGCCGAGGTCGTCCAAGTCGAGGTTGGCGACCGGGTTGTGCTCGCCCAGGCTCAGGAGGTGCGGCACGACCGCGGGCGAGCGGCTGACGTTCTGGGTACGCAGCCGCAGGGGCGGGCTGGAGACCTGTGCACGGTCCGCTGCTTCGGTGAGGGTGGGCAGGTCGGTGTAGACGCGCTGCATGCGCTCGCGGTCGTCCGGCTCCAGCAGGGGCAGGAACCGTCCGGTGGTGGTGCCGGCGGCGAGGGACAGGCCGACGATGCTCAGCTCGAACCGGCCGTCGTTGAGGGCGTGGAGGCTCGGGGCGTGAACGGAGAAGCAGAGCTCGACGTGTGCGGGTACCTGCCACAGGCTGCCCACCGTCAGGGCGTCGAGGTCCTCGCGGGTGAGCGCGATCTCACGCCGGTTGGTCTGGGCGGCGTCTTGGGCCAGGGCCAGGAGGTGCTCGTCGCGCCGGGTGGTGGCCAGTACGGGCCGCTTGAGGACCGAGCCGCGGTACCCGGCGGGGAAGCCCAGGCCGATGTTCGGGTCGGTCAGGTCTCGTACGGGGACCAGGGCGCCCATGCTGTAGCGCTCGAGGAACCGGGTGCGGTAGTCCTGCCAGGCCGGCGGGCCAGCCGGGTAGGGGGAGATCCGGGCGATGGCCGCCAGGGCCGTCTGGGCCTCGCGGGCCACCGCGGCGGGCAGTCGGACGTCGCAGTCCGGGCGCGAGGTGACCACCAGGGTGCGAGTGGCGACCCCGGTCACGGCCGTCATGCGCCGTGTGGCCTCATCCCGGATGTCGCGCTGGGCAGCAGGCGGGGACGCCAGGTGTCGGCGGAGCAGGCGGCGGATCCGCCGCAACTCCGCGACTATGGCCGCCGCCGCCGGAATCCGGTCCGCTCTGAGCAGGTCCAGCTGCTGTACGAGGTGGTCGAGGGGATCGTCGCAGGTCATGGGGGCGCGCAGGGAAGTAAGGAGGATGCGGTGGGAGATCAGTCCGCGGACGGTGTTCTCGACGATTTCGACCGGGGTCGTGGGGTAGTCGCCGTGCAGCTTGTCGATGATCTCGGCCACCGTGATCGGGGAGGCGGCCAGCGCGAGGATGGTCTCGATGGCCTTGGTGCGTCGCATGGTTTTCTCGACAGGGCCTTCCTTGCCGGGTTGGTGCGGCACGGTGACCTTCGCGCCGCGTATCACGTGCGTCGGGTCAGCGACGACCGGCAGGAGTTGCAGGATGCCGGGGATGTTCTCCAGCGAGGCGATGGCCGCGGCGAGCCACTCCGCGTCTGCCCGGACGTCGATCCGGTGGTGGGCTCCCCACCGGGCGTGGCCGGAGGCTCCGGTACGGATGGGTGCGGGGCCGGCGAACAGCCCGAACGGGGTGGCGCGGTACCGGCTGCGCAGCAGGTACCGCATCAAGGAGACCACTGCCCGTCGGACAGGCCGCGGGCGGGCGACCTTGCCGCTGATCACCCCTCGTACGGCATCCGCCAGGAGCGGGCTGGCGACCTCGACGGCGGCCGAGGCCGCCTCGTCGGACCAAACCTCCGTGATCCACGCGGTCCAGGCGGGGACGTCGTCCTGGGCCAGGTCGGGCCAGGGAGGCAGGGCATCCGTCAGGGGCCTGGCCGTGGCTCTGAGCAGTGCCGCGTCAAGGGCTTCATACATTGTCATGCCTCCTTCGTCGTCACCGGAGGGTGCGGGGCCGAGCCCGACGAGCAGGCCCGGCCCGGCCCCGCGGGAGGGGGCAGCAGCAGGGTCAGCCGCTGATGCAGGTGCTGTTGGAGCAGGCGGACTGGCAGGTGGACCCGCAGCCGTCGCCGGTGTCGTTCAGCAGGCCGGCGACGACCGGCGCGGACGCGAGCGTCTCGATGTCCAGGTTGAAGTCGGAGTCCGTGCCGGACGCGTAGTCCGTGGCCGCCTTCAGGACGGGGTTGTTCTGCCGTGCCATCTGGTTCCTCCTGTGAGGTGGTGGATGGTGCTCGGGACACCTGGTCGTAGCGGCGCCTCTACGGCCAGGAGATGATCACCCGGGTGTGCGGCCGGTCGATGACCCGGCCGCCCTCGGGAAGCTTTTCGTCCGGCGTGCCGGCCGGGTAGACGTCGATGCGCGCGCGGTCGTCGCGGAAGTCGCGGTCCCACGACTGCATCTGAACGACCAACGCCTCCGCGAGCTCGGCGCCTTCCGGCCCGTGGCCGATGGCGCCGAGTTCGAACCGGTCGGGGTCCTGGGTCCGACGCACCGTGCGGTACGCGAAGCTGCCGCCCCTGACGAGCGTCGGGACGCCGAGGGGGGAGGCGGACGCGATCAGGCCGCGCGAGCGGGCGGCCGCGGTGCCGGTGAGCAGAGGCAGGTTTTCGAGGACTGTGGTCAGGAACAAGTCGAGGTGCTCGTTCGACTCGTCTCCGGCCAGCGTCACCCCGGACCATGCTTCCACGCTTGGCATGTGCAGTGCCTCGCGCAGGGCCCCCTGGTTCGGCTCCGGGTGCCCGTCGAGGCGCAGGCCGACCTCCTCGCCCGGCACGTCGTGCAGGAGCAGCAAGCGGACGCGGTTCTCGCCGGCGCCCTGCATGGGGACAAAGCCGCACAGCTCGAAGCCGTCGCTGACGAGCCGCTCGCCGTCGCGCACGAACGCGATGGTGCGCGTCATGCCGCGCATGCGCAGCGGCACGACCAGGCGGCCGCCGTCGACCAGCTGGTCGATCCACGTAGGGGGGATGTCCGCGGCCTGCACCGTGACGATGATGCGGTCGTACGGGCCGTCGGCGGCGGCGCCGTCCTCACCGTCGGCCGTCACCAGTTTCACGCGCCGGTCGTAGCCCGTCTCCTTGAGGAAGCGTTCGGCGCGAGCGGTGACGTCGCGGTCGATGTCCATGGAGACGACCGTGCCGCCGGGGCCGACGATCTCGGCGAGGTAGGCGGCGTTCACGCCGCCGGATCCGATCTCCAGCACCCGCTGGCCGGGGTGGAGGTCGGCCTGTTCAATCTGCATGGCCTGGATTCGGGGGGCGGAAACCGAGCTGAGCTGGATGCCATCGGCGTCGGTCTTGGTGATCACGGCGTCTTCCACGCCGTAGGTCTTGGTGATGTCCGTCTGGGGGGTCGCGAGGTGCCGGGGCACTTTGCGGAATGCTGCCACGGCGCCGCTGCTCCGAAGGGCGCCCATCTCGATCAGGCGGCTGACCATTTGGTCCCGCAACTCCCGGTCGGACGCCGGGGGCTTCATGTCGGTGCTCGTCATGCGGGGGACGCTATCCATGCTGGTTCTCCTTTTGGCCCACATGTGCTGGGAAGGCTGAGAGCGCGTGGTTTGGTCCGGAGGAAGGCCACACTCCTCACTGGGGTGGGCGCGAGGTGTCTTGCACACGCCGGGCGCTCCGGCAGGCAGTTCCCGGACCGCCGACCGGTCACGCAGCGCAGCACAGCTGCGTTGCCCTTCCGCTCCGGCGAGGTGCGGCAGCGCATGCTCCAGCCTCGCTGCCAAGCCGCGCACCGGTCACAGCTCCGTGAGGGGCAGGGGGAGCTCGGCGCGTAGGGTCTTGCCGGGGCACCCGACGTCGAGAGACCAGCTCACCGCCACGCCCAGCCTGCCGACCCGCCGCAGGCCCAGAAGCCGCCTCGCAGCCCGCAGGCCCGACCGGTACTCCAGGAGCATCGGCCCTCCCACGTCCAGGCACAGCTCGTCCACAACCGGGTAGTGCCGTGACCGGGCCACAAGCTCCAGTTCCTCAAACTGCGCGCCGGCCTCCCGCTCGGGCGCCTGCACGTAGCGCACGACCTTGAGCATCAGACTGTTCCGGCGGGCAAGGCTCGCAGCGGCCCGCACTCCGTCCGTGCGGAACCCCCACAGCCGTGTCAGCGGTGCTGCCTGCCGGATCGGCCTGCTGGCCAGCGGCGACCACTGCCGTTGCAGGGCGTTGTCCCGCCCCATCCCGTCACGGACCGCGGGGATCTCGGTCAAGTCCACGGCACGCCCTCCTCCTCAATTGCCGGTACAGGGCCGGGCTTACGGCGGAGGGATGGCGCCCTCCTGGCCCGACCCCACACCCGTGGGGGTGTGCACGGTAGTGAGGGGAGGCGCATGCCCTGGCCCCGCGCACACCCTTAGTCAACGCCCGGTCACAGGGTGCGGGTAGGGCGATCCGGGGCGGGCGACGCTGTCTCCCCCAGGGCGATTTGACCCGCCCTTTGCCTGCGCCTGTCCTCGCGTTCAACCTACGGTTGGCCCGTGGACCCAAGGCGAAACGACGCCTTAGTGGCGTGGATGGCTGAGAAGCGGCTTGGCTCGCGCGAGCTTGCCGACCTGGTCAATGCCGCTGTCGGCGAGATCACCGGCCGTGTCGGAGGCCTGGACGACTCCAACATCCGGGCATGGCGGTCAGGCCGGGTCCGCTGCCCCAAGGGGGCGCAGCTCCGGGCTCTGGAACTGCTCTCCGGGCTGTCAGCAGCTGACTTAGGGTTCGTGCGCCGGGCCCGCCTGCCGGCCCCCGACCCCAACCAGGAGCCGCCCGTGGAACGCCGTACCTTCCTCGCCTTCCCCGCCGCTGCCGCCGCGGCAGGGGTCCCTTCGCCGGCCTCCGCTGCATCAACAGCCCGCGTGGGCATGTCCGACGTGGCACGCCTCCACCAGCGGTTCACCGACATCATCGCCTCCGACCACCGGCACGGCGGCCAGGCCAGCATCGAGCACGAGGCCGTCCGCCTAGCCTCTGAAGCACTCCTCCTCCAGAAGTCCGGCACTGCATCGCAGCGGGTTCGAACGAACCTGTATGCGACGGCGGCTTCGTTCATGTCCTCGGCAATGTGGGCCGCCATCGACGGCCGCCGGTTCGGCGATGCTCGCAACCACCTGCGGCACGCCGCGCAGCTCGCCGAACTCTCAGGTGATCCGGCGATCAAGTTCCGGATCTGGTCGCACGCGGGAACCATGTACCGCCATCAGGGCAGTCCGGCCGAGGCAGCGGCCGCCAACAACGTCGCCCGCGGCCTGTCCCTCGCCCGCCGCGACCCCCTGTTCGCCTCGCTCGGCCTGGCCCGGCACGCTGCTATCCACGCGGCTGCCGGCGAACGCAGAGCGGTTCGGCGTGCGTTCGGACATGCCCAGGAAGCGATGGCCCGCGCCAACCGCGGCGATGTCCGCCCGGTGTGGCTTACGGCGTTCTTCGACCAGGCCGAACTTGACTCTCTCGCCTTGTCGGCATACCTCACGCTCGGGGACTGGGCGATGGCGGAGGCCCACGGACACCGCTGCCTGGCAGCTCTGCGCCCTCACATGCGCAGGTCGAAGGCGATCACCACGTCCCGCCTGGCCCTTGCGCAGCTCGAACAGGGCGACGCCGAATCAGCCCTCGCGACCGCCATGAGGGTCCCTGCCGACGCTGCCTCCCGCCACCCCCGCGTGGTCGGCATGCTCGATACCTTCGGCCGCCGCCTTAACGCGATCGCCCCGCAGAGCGCCCACGAAGCCGCCTGGCGGGAGTTCATCACCAGGAAGGATCACACCGCATGACCACGTCTGCACCCGCCATACGGCGGCACGCGACGCTCACCCCGGCCTTGAAGGCCGTGATCGGAGACCTGTACGCCCTGGTGCGCGCCGATCTCCTTGACCACCCGAACTACCGCCTGGACGTGTTCCTGGAGCGGCTGGACCGGCACGCCGCCGAACCGGGTTGGGCCGTGGTCATCGCGCACGGCTCCGACGCCGCCCCGGTCGGCTACGCCTATGCCAACAGTGTGGGGCCGGGTGACCGGTGGTGGAAGCGGCTGAACTCGCCGGCTCCAGTCCGGTACACAGGCAAGGACGCCGTGGCTGTCAAAGAGATCGGCGTCATCCCCGCCTGGCGCGGGATCGGCGTATCCCGACATATGCATGACGCGCTACTGGCCGACCGCGGCGAGCCCCACGCGACGCTGATGGTGAACCCCGTTGCCGGCGATGGGAAGGTGATGCGCCTGTACGAGGGTTGGGGATACGAGGAGATCGGTGTGGTGCAGCCTTCCCCAGATTCACCGTGGCTGGTGTGCATGGGACGCCCTCTCCGCGCCTGACGAATGCGCCGGAGCGGGGATGCGGCGCGGGGTCGACAGCTCGACGACGCTTGGCATGCAGGGCCTCCATCGGAACATCCCAGCCGGGCGCGGGGTAACGGCCGAACCAGCCGCGGCGCCGGATCCGGTCCGCGGCAGTGGCCGACATGCCGCGGTGCGCTGCCGCAAAGCTTTGGGCAGGGCCGGGCGGCTCCGTTACCTTCGCGACCCGACGCCCCAAGCCTCCTCTGGCCGGGCGGCGTGCTGTTCCGCAGGCCGAAAGGGCCCGAGAGGCGTGGAAACAACCTCAGGCGCAGGACAAGCCGAAGCACGGGAGAAGACGGGATGGAGTTTGCCCGGCCTTCTCTTCGCAGGGGGTTGCCGTCGTGCTCCGTCACACCACCGTGTGGTCGTGGTGGACGCTGCTGTGGGGGCCGCTGCCGTTGCTCGGCGCCGCCACGGCGGTGCACGAGTGGCGGCTGTCGGCGCGCAAACGGTGGCGGATCGGCGTCATGGAATGGCTTGCCCTCGTCTGGGCGAACTTCGGCTTCGCGGTGTGCCTGGCGGGCGTCTGGGTGCTGGGCTGACCGGTTGTCAGGGCCGCGCCGCGGCGTCGTCCGCTTCGGCGGCGGGGGGCTTCGCGTAGAGGATCTCGCGGGCCTGCTCCGCGGCGCGGACAATGCTCTCGGTGACGAAGTCGACGAAGCGGGCGATGTTCTCGAGGCGGGCGGCCGCCGGGGTGTCGGGGCCGAGGATGCCGACGCCCTGGCGGGCGACCACGACGAGTTGGGCCGTGGAACGGGCGCTGGCCAGCATCGACTGGTACCAGACGTCGTTGTCGACGATGTAGCGCTCGCGGCGGCGTTCGTCTCGCTCGCGGCGTACGAGGCCCTGCTCCTCCAGGAACGCGATCGCCTTGGAGACGGACGCCGGGCTGACCTGGAGCCGCTGGACCAGCTCGGCCGCGGTGAGGCTGCCGGCGTCGGTGGTGTACAGGCACACCATGACACGGGCCATCATCTTCGGGACGCCCGATCCCACGAGGACGGTGGTGAACTCCTCTTCGTACCGGCGTACTTCCTCGGAGTCGCGGCCGTGGGGCTGCGGGGGCGTCGGCGCGTTGCGCGGGGCCGGCTTCCTGCGGCGCTGGGCGCGCTGCTCGGTGGCGCGGTGCGCCAGGTCGGCGCGGTAGGCGGTGTGGCCGCCGTTGCGCATGACTTCGCGCGTGACGGTCGAGGTCGGGCGGTCGAGGCGCCGGGCGATCTCCGCGTAGGCGAGGCCGTCGGCCAGTCCCCGTGCGATCTGCTGGCGTTCCTGCTGGGTGAGCCTGCCTCCCGGCATGGCGCCTCCTTTGCGTTGCGGGACTCCAGTATAGCGTTTGCCCGCAGTTCATTGCAACGACCGCCGGGTGATCGTTGCGTTATCTTCTGCCTCGGTGCAACGATTGCAGGGCTCTGAGCTGCCAAAATGACCGCTTCTCGCAATGTGTTGATTGCCTACATGGAAAACGCAACGTAGCTTTTCTCATGTCGGAAACAGCGGGCCGCAAGGGCCCGCCGACCCACTCCAGGGAGAACGCAGCATGCAGACCTTCGCCACCCCCGCCCCCGTCTCCGTCGTCCTCGACGTCCCCGCGGGCAGCATCCGCTTCATCGCCGCGGACCGGGCCGACACCACCGTCGAGGTGCTGCCCGCGGACGCCTCCAAGGAGCGCGACGTCACCGCCGCCCAGGAGACGACGGTCGCCTGCACCGACGGCGTCCTGACCATCACCACGCCGAAGAAGAAGGGGCTCCTGGCCGGCGCCGGCTGCGTCGAGGTCACCGTCCGGCTTCCGGCCGACTCGCACGTCGAGGCCAGGACCGCCTCGGCCGAGTTCCGCGGCGTCGGACGGCTGGGCGAGGTCGCCTACGACAGCGCCCACGGCACCGTCAAGCTCGACGAGGTCGCCGCCGCCCGCCTCACCCTCCAGGCCGGCGACATCACCGTCGGCCTCCTCGGCGGACCGGCCGAACTCCGCACGCAGAAGGGCGACCTGACCGTCACCGAAGCCCGCCGCGGCCCGCTCACCCTGCGCACCGAGCACGGCGACATCACCGTCGGCGCCGCCCGCGGCACCTCCGCCTCCCTCGACGCCGGCACCTCCTACGGCCGCATCCACAACGCCCTCGCCAACGCCGACGGCGACGCCCCGGCCCTGCCCATCCACGCGACCACCGCCTACGGCAACATCACCGCCCGAACCCTGTGACACCCCACCGGCCGCACGGCCACCGAGGCCGACAGCGCTCCCGGCGCCGAGGGGCGCCGGGGCGCGCCGTCACACCTGCACCCCGCACTACGCGCCGGCCCGCCCGCGCTCCACATGGGCCGTGATGCGGGCGATCGTGGCGGCGTTGTCCACGAAGAGATGGCCCTGCATGCCCGCCGCGCGGGCCGCCTCGACGTTCACCGCCACGTCGTCGACGAAGAGACAGTCCTCGGGCCGCACGCCCAACTGGGCGCAGGCCGTGCCGAAGGCGCGCGCGTCCGGCTTGCCGACGCCGATCTCGTGCGAGTAGACGATCCGCTCCACCAGCCGGTCGAAGCCGTAGCGGGCGGTCTCCCGCTCCCGGGCGCCGACGAAGCTGTTGCTGAGGATGCCCAGGCGGCATCTTCCGCGCAGCCCGTCGACGTAGGCGATGAGCTCCTCGTTGGGCGTGCCCAGGTACTCGGCCCACAGGTCGGCCATGAAGGCCTCGGCGTCCGCCGCGTCGAGGCCGAGGCGCGTGGCCGCCTGTTCGTGCACGTCCCTTTCGCTGATCGCCCCGACGCTGCCGGCCTGCCAGACGCCGCCCATCCGCTCGTCCACGGTGCCCGGCGGCAGCCGCAGCTTCTCCTCCCACCGTTGCACCCACCCCGTCTCCGGGGTGAACTCGAGAACGCCGCCGATGTCGAGGATGACGCAGGTCCCGGTCACAACAACCCCCTCCCCGCGCTGTTTGCGCGTGATCCAGGGAACAACTGTGGCCCAGCCCCCGGGAACGCCCACAGTGACGCCGGTCACGGCGCTGGTGACGTGCGAGGGCCCGACCGCGCCGACCGTGGTACACCGGGTGTTCCGGCGGTCCGCCCTGTATCCGGCGGTCTGCCGGTACAGGTTGCCCCGTGGAACCGGCAGCGAGCACGTGAACCGTGGCACCGACCAGGACGGCGGAGACGTCCCTGGCGCCGGCGCCGGGAACCTGGTGTCAGCCGGACCGCTTGCCGGTCGAAGGAACGAGGTCCGGCCGTGGACGCGCCCGCCCGCAAGGGGATAGGCGCGGACAGAATCCCCATCGCTGACCGCGCGGGTGCGGGCCTCGGCCGGGTTCGTGCCCAACGCCGAACAGTCGGCCGCGGCCGCGCAGTCCTCGGCTGACCGGGCGAAGCAGGCGGCCGTCACCGCGCATACGGCCGCGCGCTCGGTGAACTACTCCGCCAACCGCGCTGGAGTTGGCACTGGTGGCCGGCGGTCCGGTGTGGACCCCTCGATCGGTCGGTCCGCCGTCAGCACCGTGCGGACCGGAATCGGCTTGCGGGCCTCCCAGCTCCACGGTCGGGACGTCGTTTCCGTCGTTTTGCGCCATTCCCAAGGTGGCGGCTGCCAAGCGGAGCTCATGTGATCAAATGACTCCATGGGGGATACACGCATGGCGCTGGGGCCGCTGGAACCTGTCGAAGGTGTCTGGGCGGTCGGGGACGCTCACCGGCCTGGCGGATCGTGGCTCGAGTGCCGTGAGGAGGGGATGTTCCGGCAAGCACCCGAGGGAAGCGAGCTGATCGCGTGGTCAAGGATCATGCTCGGGATCGGCGTCTACATCGGGCGTGGATACCCCCGCTCAGGTGATTTCACGCTGTTGGGTTTGGCCAGCAACATGCCCGGTCCTTTCAGAGGGCGTGGTGGAGGCCACCTCGACATGACGCTCCGCCACCCCTACGAGGACCGGAAGCTGACCTTCACCCGGCACGCACATGCGTACCGGATCATCGACACGTTCCTCTTGGCAAGCCTCCTGTCTCAGCTCGTCGAGGCGGGTGAGGCACACCGCCTCGGCGACCCCGAATGGCTGAGCCGCGTGGTCGGCCGCCTGACGCCGCTGAGCCCCTGGCTCACGCGCAACAGGCTCACCCAAGCGGTGGAGCAGGCTTGGCAGGTCTGATCCACGTGGCCGCCGCCACGGGCCACCCGGCCGGCAGCCCCTGGCGAGTCCGGCGCCCTGCGCTACACCGCCGGCCTGGACGGCCGCGCAGACGAGAACGCGGGCAGCTGTGAGGGAGTAAGCGGTCGTCCCTTGAGGCGTGCCCTCCTGGACCGGACAACGGTCTTGAGGCGTGGTGCATCTGTGGGGTAGTCATGTGCTCGCCCCGCGTAGGGCTGCATCGGTGGAGGGGGTTGCGTGGAAAGGGACGTGGAGTGGGAGCGCAGCGCTGAGCGGTGCCGAACGCGTACGAGCGGGTCCTCGCGGAGGATCGATGGATGATACGGGAGAAACTGCGTACCAGTCGCGGTGGGGGCGCACGTCGCCGTCTGGTTTGCGCTGGCTCTGGCCGTCGTCCGCCGGCGCGGCGGTCGGGTCCCGTAGGCGATCGAGCGGGCATGCACCGCGATTTTCGGCTGGGCCCAGTGGCTCTGACCTGGCCTGGCCTGGCATGACCTGATCGGACCGGTGCGGGGGCTGGCGGAGGCTGGTGCATGCCGCTCTCCGCGCATGTCCGATCGGCGAGCCGCCGGTTTCCCGATCGGCGGCGGTCATACGGCAGGGGAGGGCGAGGGCAAGGGCGGGGGAGCCGGCATGGGTTGGGGTGCCGCCGGCAGCGGATCCCCGAAGGCTTCGCGGGCCGTGGCGAGCACCGCCGCGGCGAGGCCGCGTGCGGCCCCCGCCGTACGGCCGCGGATGCGGGACGGCCGGGCCGCGAGGCCGTGCGTCCGGATGTCCGCGTCGTGCGGGAGGTGCACCACGGCCGCGGTGTGCGGGGCCAGCATCGTCGCGGCCGCCCGGGCCACCGCCGGGAGGCGCCCGTCCGAGGCGGCGGAGAACGCGACGACCGTGCGCTGCAGGGGCATCCCTTCGCAGTGGCGGAGGACCTCCACGGCCTGTTGCAGCCGGTGTACGCCGCCCGCGGTGGACTGTGCGCACAGCACGGGCACGGCGTACGGGAGGGCGCACCAGCCGCGGGTCAGCCCCGGCAGGCCCGCCCAGTCGGCCGCGGTGATGTCGAGCGCGACGGGGTGGGCGGTGTCGGCGACGAGGACCTGCCAGCCGCCGGCGGCGGCCAGTTGGTACCAGGCGGCGGGGTCGGCGGGGAGGGGCAGTGGGGCGGCGCTCCACTCGCGGCCGTCGGTCAGCACCGACCACCTGCCCTCGGCCGCCGGCCGGACCGCGGCCGCGTCGCGGATCTCGGCCCGGCTCAGCGGCCGGTCCGGCGGAAGGGCCCCGAGACCGCCGCCGCCCTGGGCGCCCGCCGTCCAGGCCGGCCAGGGGGAGCAGAGCCGCGCCGACAGGTCGGCGACGACCGTGTCGCCGAGCCGGGCCAGCGCGTCCGCGAGCAGGCAGGCCACCGTCGACCGGCCGCTGCCGCCGCCGGCGGCCATCACGGGCACCACGAGGCGCGCCGATTCGGGGATCCTCTCCGATGCCGGTTCGCCCCGTCCCAGTCCCAGTCCCATGAATTCCCGGACCCCCGCCCGTGCACGAAGGCTGACTTGTGTGAATTACGTATCCGCGGCTATCGCATGGACGGCGGCCGCGCACCCTGTACCGCCCACCGGGGGAGCCGGTTGACGGATTCGTCGGTCCTGCTCAACGAGCGCACATGGCATAGTGTCACGATCTGCGATGCGATCGCGGTCGCGGCAACTACCGGCCAGGGTGGCCACGTTGGCTACGGCGTTCGCACATCAGTGAGGCGTCGCGAGGGAATTCAATGAGGGTGAAGCGCTGGCCGGCGCCGGCCATGGCCGGGTCGCTCGCCGGATACGACGCGGGCCGGGGCCGTGTCGAACAGTTCCGCCGGATCCCTCCGGTCGCATTTGCCCGCAGGCAGACGCACGCCTACGTCATCAGGCAAATCCCCGAAGGCGACGGCCGTCTGCCCGCCGGCAACCTCTGCCCCCGCGTCGTCCCGTACGCGAGCCGGCGGGACTCGTCGAGCCGCATGACCCGGGTGACCGGCATGCGCAGGGGGGCGGAGTGGTGAGCGAAGGCGAGGTGTTCCGCCCGTGGGGCGTGGTGGCCGCGGCCTTCTGGACGGGCGCGCCCGGGCCCACCCCCGACCTGCCCGGGCCCACTCCCGAGCCGCCCGCTGCTGCACCACCGGCATCCGCCGGACCCCCGGACGTGCCTGCCCGGATCGCCGTCATCGCCGCCCTGGCCGCCGAAGGCAGCGTGGACCAGGCCGTGCTGCACGCCGAGCAGCTCGACACCGCGTACGGAGCCGCCACCGCCGGAACCCCCACCACCGCCCTCGCCGACATCCGCGAGGTGCGCGGCTACCTCGCCAGCCTGGCCGGCGACACCCGGGCGGCGGTCGGCTGGTACCTGGACGCGCTGCGCCTGCGTGCCGCCCTGCAAGGCCCCGCGCACCCCGACACCGGGGCCGCGGTCCGCCGCACGTACAGCCTCTGGCGAACCGTCGCGGACCCCGCCCTCGGGCAGGCCCTCGGCGCGGAACTCCTGGCCACGGCCGTCGCCGTCCAGGGCCGGGACAGTGCGGCCGCACGCCGCATCCGTGCGGTCCTGGCCGACCCGGCCCCCGACTGGTCGCACGACACTCCGACCGAACTGACGGCGTCCTGGGAGGACGCCTTCACCCTCTGGGAACGCGAGGACCCCTGACGTCCGCCCCCGCCCCCGTCCCCTGCCGGCAGGCGCCGCGGCTCAGCGGTCCGACTGGCGGGCCCGGAAGTCCGCGCGCACGGCGTCCAGGATCTGCGCGGCCTCGTCCAGGCCAAGCCGGCGGCAGCGCTTGGCGGCGGCCGAGAGGCGGGCCATCGCCTCCGAGGCCCGGCCGAGGCCGTTGTACTCGATCACCGCGGCCAGCCGGACGGATTCGGCCCGGGGCACTTCGCCCTGCTCGCCGTCCCGTTCGTGCGCGGCGACGGACGCCTCCGCTTCCGCCAGGGCGTCGGTGAAGCGCTCGGCCGCGGCGAGGACACGGGCCCGCTGGTAGTGGATGGTGCCGGACTCGTACGCGTGGGAGAAGCCGTCCGTGTCCTGCGGCACCGCCGTGCACACGGCGTCGGCCTCCGCCAGGTGGGCGAGTGCCTCCGCCACCCCCGGCGGCTCCTCCGCCACCCCGGGCTGCTGCTCCGCGTCCCCCGCCCCGGGGCGCTCGCCGAGCGGGGTCAGCCGGGCGAACTCGCACATCATCCGGATGATCACCGGCGGGTTGGCCGCCTTCGCATGCGCCTCGACGGCACGGGCGTACGCCGCGCGGGCGGCGTCCCACCGGTCGGCCGCCGCCAGCGACACCGCCGCCTCCGACGCCACCAGCGTCAGCACCGCCGGGTCGTCCTCCCAGCCCGCGACGGTGTCCGCCAGCCGCAGGAACACCTCCGCCGCGGCCCGGTGCTCCTCCAGCATGCGCAGACCGCGCCCCAGGGTCAGCCGGACCTGGGCGTGCAGCCGCTCGTCGAGGACACCCGACTCGTCCGCGTCGACGGACTCCAGGACGGCGACGGCCTCCTCCGGCCGGCCCGCGCGCGTGAGGACGTCCGCGAGCTGGAGCCGCATGTCGGCCGCCGCGTCGTGCGCGCCGCTCCGGTCGTGGCGGGCGGCGGCCTCGGACAGGTGCCGCACCGCGGTGGCCGCGTCCCCGACGTGCGAGGCCGCGTGCCCGAGCATGGCGTGCACGGAGACCAGCGGGAAGTCGGTCGCGCCGTGCCGTACGGCGAGCGCGATCACCTGGTGGAGCGGCTCGACGGCCTCCCCGTACCTGCCCTGCGCGAACAGCGTCTGGGCGAGGATCGAGCGGGTGCGCATGCCCAGCCAGGGGCGGCCGGACGCCTCGACCTCCTCCAGCGCGGCCCGCAGGTGGCCCTCCGCCCGCTCCGGCGCGCCGCGGCGCAGCGCCAGATCCGCCGTGAACTCCAGCGCGCCCGCCCTGCGGTGCGGTACGGCAAGCCGTTCGGCCTCGGAGCGCAGCAGCGCGACGGTCTCCTCGAACCGTTCGAGGGCGGCCGCGGAGACCTCCGGAAGCTCCACCACGGCGTCGTGGTAGGCGGCGTAGGCGCGGAAGTAGACGACGGTCAGGTACTCCTCGGCGGCTTCGGCCGCGTCGGCGGCGTCGGCGTCCGCCGCCCGGTCGGACGGCCCGGCCGGCAGGCCCGGGGAGTCCGCCGACGCGGCCAGCTCCTCCGCCTCGCGCAGGACCGCGTCCAGGCCGGCCCGGATCCCCGCCCGGTCCACAGCAGCCCCGGCATCGGAACCACCATCGGCAGCGCCGTCGGAACCGGAACCGGAACCGTCCCCGGTCCTCCGTACGGACGCCCAGGCCAGGGCCCGCGCCCGGCAGACGAGCGCGTCCCACGGCAGGCCGGCCGCGCCGAACAGCCCGGCGGCCTCCGTCATCGCGGCCACGGCCTCGGTCTCCCGGTCGTCCCCGAACAGCCCGTACGCGCGCTGCTCCACGAGCTCGGCGCGCAGGCGCCCCTCCGGGCCGAGCCGGTCGTCGTGCACGTACCCGTCCGCCCCGGCCACGGCGGCGATCCGCTGCCACAGCGGCGTGTCACCGGGGTGCGCCAGCACGGCCATCCGCCGGGCCTCCCGCACCAGCTCGACGAAGTCCTCCGGAATCGCGAGGGCGGCCGGAGCACCGGGGGCGCTGTTCCCGCCGCTCCCGCTCCCGCCCCCGGAGCCGGACCCCGCGCCCGCGGCGGCCGTACGCAGCCCCAGCGGCAGCGGCTCCCCGGTCAGCGGCGCGCACGCCAGCCGCGCGCGCCGCCGGTCGCCGACCCCCGTCGTGCCGTTGCGCGCGTCGAACGCCGCGGCCAGGGACTCCCCTTCCGCCCGTACGGTCTCCAGCAGTTCCCCCGCCGTCCAGCTCCGTCCGGGCGGCCCGGCCACCGGCGTGTCCGCGTGCCCGTCCGAGACGAGCCGGGCGAGGAGCACCTCCACGCCGGTCAGGAAGCCGAGGCGGGCCAGCGGCGCGCCGACCGCCTCGAAGAGCGGCCGGTTCTCGGCGAGGATCTCCAGGCCGCGGCCCTCGTTGCGGGTGAGGGCGCAGAACTCCAGGTGCAGCCCGACCTCGTCCTGCATGCCCGTCATGCCGCGGACCCGCCGGTAGCCGCTCAGGTGGTGCGAGCGCGCCTCGTCCAGGCGGCCGGACCGCACCAGCGGCAGCAGCGCCTGCGCCTGGCTCATCTGCGGTTCGTCGGAGCAGGACGATGCGCCCTCCAGGACCGGACGCCACACCTCCAGCGCCGCCGCGTCGTCGCCGGCGCGGACGCGGTGCAGCGCATGGTGGCGCGTCTCGCAGGCCTCGCAGTCGCTGAGCCGGGTGCGGGGCCGGGTCGCCCACAGGTCGTACGCCGCATCCGTGCCCACCCCGGTGTGCGCCGCGAGGTGGTACCGCATCGCCGCCACCGGCTGCACGCCGTGGCCGTCCGCCTCGTACCGCTCCCGCATGCGCCCGATCCAGCCCTCGATCGTCGCCGGCGGCACCTCCGGCACCTGGAGCAGCGACGTCGCGACCCACTTGAAGCGCCACAGGACCTGGTGCGCCTCCCATTCGCTGAACGAGCCCGGCGCCTCCTCCCACAGCTTCAGCAGCCGCGCGAACACCACCGGCGACTTGCGGTGCTCGCCGGTGTTCTCGTACGCCGCCATCAGCTCCATCAGCGCCGTGACCAGGATGTCCGGCTTGTCGAACGGCTCGGCGGCCTCGACCAGCTCCTCCGCGGTGACGGTGCGCGGCAGGCCGTACGGGCGCTCGTTGTTCTCGCGCAGCGCTTCGAACACGGCCTCGGGGGTGTCCAGCATCTACTGCTCCTTCCGGGGCTCGTCGGAACCGGGAGCGGACTGTGCGCCGCCGGGGTGCATGGCATGGGTGAGGAGGCTGATGAACGCCCGGTTCAGCAGGGCGCTCTCGTTCGCCTTCAGGGGCCGCCGGCTCAGCAGCAGCGCCTGCCCCAGCAGCGACTCGGCCGCGGCGACGGCAAGCCCCCGCTCGGTGATCGTCACGGCCTGGCGGACCAGCGGGTTGAGGTGGTTGAGGACGAGCTGCGCGCGCGGGGTCTCGCTGCGCAGCGAGCCGAGGATGTCGGCCCACAGGCCGTCGCTGTCGGCGGCCAGCCCGGACCGCGTCCGCTCGTGGCGGGCCTCCCGGTTGTCCAGCAGCAGCACCGGCGCGGTGACCGGCTGGAAGTCGCGCAGGACGACGTCGCAGTCGTGCGCGGCGACCGTCTCGCGGGCGACGGCGAGGAACGCGGCGGCCCGGATCTCCGCGGACGGGTCCACGGCATCGAGGTGCGCCGTGACGGTCGCCGGATCCAGGTCGGTGACGGCCGTCCCCGGCCGGATCTCCGGCAGCCGGTGCACCAGGTCGCGGTCGTACGTGTATCCGCCGTTGACGACGCCGAGGCCGGCGGCGGAGGCGATCGGGGCGACCTGGCGGAACTCCTCGACGCTGCGGGCCACGAGCACGGTGGGGTGCGACCGCGCGAACTCCTCCAGGGTGACGTTCCCGTCGGTCGTCTCGAAGGGCAGCCACGGCAGGACGATGCGCAGCAGCTCGTCGTCGTAGCGGGCGAGCGCCTTGACTGCGAGGTGGTGCACGTCGATGAAGCGGTGCAGCAGCGCCGGGTCGCTCGCGGCGAGGCCGGTCAGCCAGTCGCGGATGCGCACGCCCAGCGCGTCCCGTACGGCGGCGAGGGTGCCGTCCTCGTACAGGGCCTCCCGGGAGGCCGTCGGCCGCAGGCTCGTCGTGTCGATGACGCAGCGCACGAAGAACGCCCAGTCGGGCAGGAGCTCGGACGCCTGGTCGCTGAGCAGCATCCCCTTGAGGTGGACGCGGTGCCCGGCGCGCTGGGCCGGGCTGAGCGCGGTCGGCAGCACGTACGCGACGCCGCGCAGGCCGGCGGCCGGCAGGTCGAGCTCGATGGTGTCGAGGGGCGTGAAGTCGAAGACGGAGCGGCAGTAGGCGGTCAGCGCCTCGCGGCGCGCGAGCGGCGAGCCGTGCTGCTGCTGCCACGGCGGGGCCTCGTCGATACGGGTGCGCGCGCCGTCCTCGCCGACGACGGCCACCTCGTGCGGCAGCAGGCGCCCGTAGTGGCGGGCCAGCTCGACGACCCGGGCGTGGGCCGTCCATTCGGCGTTGTCGGCGCGGGGGGTGAGCCGCACGGTGGTGCCGGGCTCCGGCACGGCGCCGGCGGGAAGGGTGCGGATGGTGTACCGGCCGTCGGAGTGGCCGCGCCACTCGACGGCGGGCGCGGCGGGGTCGGCGGCGTGCCGGCTGACCACGGTGATCTCGTCGGCGACGACGAAGCAGGCGAGCAGGCCGATGCCGAACTGGCCGATGAAGTCCCCGCGCTCGGCGGCGAGCCCGGCCCCGTCCAGGCCGCCGTCGGCGGTCCGCTTGGAGCTGCGGCCGATGGTCGCGAGGAACCGGTGCACGTCGGCCTCGGTCAGGCCGATGCCGGTGTCGGTGATGGTGAGCGTGCCGCCGGTCCGCACGGTGATCGCGGCGGGTGCGCCGGGGTCGGCGGCCCGGCGGGCGGTGATGGCGTCAACCGAGTTCTGCAGGAGTTCCCGCAGGTAGACGCGGGGGCTGGAGTAGAGGTGGTGGGACAGCAGGTCGACCAGGCCGCGCAGGTCGACCTGGAAGGTGTGGGCGGATGCGGAGTGCGACACCTGTACGGGATCTTTCGTTCGGCGCGCCGCGCGGGGCGGCGGCAGGACGGGGGAGGAGGTCTGGGCCGGCCCGGGGTCAGGCGCCGACGGAGGAGCGGTAGTTGCGGTAGGCCGCCACGGGGTCGCCGCCGTTGATGTAGTACCAGGGGAACTCGGAGACGACGCCGCCGGTCGCGTCGAAGCAGCGGCGTGCGTACTCCTTGTCCCCGGCGAGCGCGAACGCCATGGCGAAGGAGTTGCACGCCTGCACCCGGCCGTCTCCTGCCGCGAAGCCGGCGTGGAGGACGGACCGGTCGGCGGCCTCCCGCAGCGAACGCACGACGTCGGAGCCGCGCATGTACTGCGCGCACGCCTCGCCGTCGAGGTCCAGCCAGTGCTCGATGTGCGCGAGCGCGACGAGCTGCCCCAGCAGGCTCCCCTCGGGCGCCTTCAGCATTGACGCGCGGGCGAAGGCGTGCATCTCCTCGTGCGAGCCGCCCCACTTCCGGCACACCTGCTGCAAGTGCTGCTGGTGGGCCCGCAGATGGAACGGGTCGCGCCGCACCACCGCCTCGAACCGCCGCTGCGCGACGACCGGGCCGACTTCGAGGCCGCGGCCGCTGGTCTGCAGCACCTGCCAGGGCGAGACCCAGTCGGGCTCGCGTTCGGCGGCCGCGTAGAGGAACGTTTCGGCACGGCGCAGCCGCTCGTGGAACACCTCGAACTGGGCCCGCGACACGTGCGTGGCCCGCGCGCCGGTCCGCGCCTCCCAACCCCAGCCCACATAACGCGTCCCGGCGACCAGCAGCGGCAGCGCCGAGTCCGGCTCGGCCGCGATCGCCCGGTGGATCCACTCCTCCACCCCGGCGACCTCGGAGAGCGTCCACAGCATCCCGGCCCGGTCACCGTTGTCGGGCCGCGCGGCGAGCCCGTCCCGCACCCCCGCCCAGTCACCGGCCTCAGCGGCCTCCCGCACCCGCGTGACCGCAGGGTCGCCGCAGTCCTTCTCCAACCGCACACCGCCCCTGCCGACCCACCGCCGCAGCGACAGCCCCGCCCCCCGGAGCAACGCCATACCCACCCCTTGCTTGTCCCGCTACACGTCCATGACCAGGGCCGATGCCGGACCGCCCCCGCAAACCACTGAGTATCACGCCCCAGGGACACCCGCACAAACACTTTCCCGCCCCGCGCCAGACATGTGGCCGACAACCCCCACACACCGCCCGGAAGCCTCGCCCGGCCGGTGCCTACGACCTGGGGAGGGGGACCAGGGGAGGGGGTCGGATCGGTCCGCGGAGTGAGGCGGGCGGCTCGGGCGCGGCGATAGCGTCGGAGAGGGCGGGCGCGCAGTGCCTGAGGCGCCCCCTGTGAGCGCGAACGGACGGGTGGTGCAGTGGCGGTGGGCGAGGGCGTGGGCGTCGGCGGGTGGCAGGGGGAGTTGCTGGACCTGGAGGGGTACCTCGGGCGGACCGGGTTCCGGGGGGAGCGGGCAGCGACCGAGGGCGTGCTGCGGGAGCTGGTGCGGGCGCATGTGACCGCACTGCCGTTCGAGAACTTCGACGCCGTGCTCGGGGCGGCCATTCCGCTTGACGTGCCGGCCGTGCAGGACAAGATGCTGCGGCGCCGACGGGGCGGATACTGCTACGAGCATGCCGCGCTCTTCGCCGCCGCTCTCGAAAGGCTCGGGTTCCGCTTCACCGCCCTGCACGGTCGCGTAACCCTCGGCTCGGAGAAGGTCACGCCCGCCACGCACGCGCTGCTGCTCGCCGAAATCCCCGGCGACGACCGCCGCTGGCTGTGCGACGTGGGGTACGGCGCCGGCCCGCTGGAGCCGCTCGAACTGCTCGACGGCGCCCGGTCCGAGGCCGGAGGGTGGCCGTTCCGGTTGGAGCGGCGGCCGGGGGAGTTCGGCATCGACCACTGGTGGCTGCACCACCGCGGCCCGGACGGCTGGGTCGACCGGCACACCTTCACGCTCACCCCGCAGCACCCCGTCGACTACGTCGGCGGCAGCCACTACGTCGGCACGCACCCCCGGTCGCCGTTCACCCGCCGCGCCTACGCCCAGCGGTTCGACGGCCGCCGCCACCAGATCCTCGACGGGGACGAATGGACGACCGTCCTCCCGGACGGCACCCGCAGCAGCCGCACCGTGCACCCGCGCGACCTGGGCCGGGTGCTGGGGGAGGAGTTCGCGATCGTCCTCGACGAGGACACCGCAGCCCTGCTCGCCGACAGGACGGCCGCCAACACCCCGCCTCCCCGATGAGGCCCGACACCTCCGCGCCGCCGCCCCGCGCCTTCGCCGCATGCACACGTGGTGGCCGAGGATCCTCCCCTCCCGGAGCGCCCCTAGGGTGCCCGTCAGGAACTGTCCAGCAGGACCCGGCCGGGGCATGCTCCCGGCCGGCGCACGCTCGCCTTCGTGGCCACCCGCCCGGCCGACCGGGCGGACCTGACCGCGGCCGCCCGCCCGCACGGTGTCAGCGCCCGTACAGGCACCGCCGCTCCGCCGCGTACGTGCCGTCCGGCAGGACCGCGTCCGTGAGCTCGAACTGCTCGCCGGCGCCGGCGCCGCCTGGGCCCGGCCACGTGAGGACGGTCCCCGCGGGCCGACTGCTGGGGAGGTGGACGGGCTGGCCGTCGGCGGCGCGGACACCGATCAGGGTGTAGGTCCGCAGGACCCGCGCGCCCGGAACCGGCTGTGCCGCCGGGCGGGCGGCGGCCCGGTGCGTCCGCGCCCGGCGCAGGAGGAAGAACACCAGGGCAACGGTGAGGCCGCCGAGCACGTCCGCCGTCCAGCCGGTGAGTACGGCGTGCATCGTCATCACTCTCCTCGCCTTCCGCGCCATGCCCGGCCGCCCCGGGGCAGCGACCGTCGCTCAGGGTCCTCGGCGGACGAACGGCCGCGCCCGGTGGAGCGCTCCCCGCCGCCGAGGCGCTCGCGCAGGGCACCGTAGTGCTCGCTGAGGTAGGCGATGGCGTGCTTCGCGGCGAGAGCGACGAGCATCGTGTACGGCGCGGGCTCGGCCAGGAGGTCGCCGGCGCCCTCGGCGACGGCCTTCAAAGGCACCTCCTGCACGACCTTGTACAGCCCGAACAGGCCCGCGCCCGGCAGCACGACGAGCGCACCCTTCGCCGCGGCCTCCCGCAGGAGGGCGAGGGCGCGCTCCGCCTGGGTCTTGACCGTCGACCCCGGCCGTTCCAGCACGGTGCCGGCCGCCGCCGCAGGCACCTGGAAGGCCTTGTGGACGACGACCGCCTCCTGCTGGCTGACGGGCAGCCGGGAGAGCGCGGAGTAGAGGACCACCTTGTCGACGACCGCCTGCGCCGGATCCGCGGACGCGCTGCAGCACACCTCCTCCACGAGCGCGGACGAAGCGTGCCTGACCGTGAGGGCGTAGCCGTCCTTGGCCACGATGCGGTAGGCCGCGCACTTCTTGTGGATCCGGTTGCGGGCAGTGGTCCAGATCGCCCGCTCCGGCCGCTCCCACCGCCCGAAGTGCCGGTACGCCTCGACCATCACCTCCTGCGCGATGTCCTCGGCGACCTCCCGGTGGTCCTCGTTGTCGGGCAGGAGGCCCCTCAGCCTGTCCAGGCAGAAGGAGCGCACCCGCGGCCGGTACAGCCGGAAGAAGCGGTCCCAGTCGTCGAGGTGGTGCAGGCACCGGTCGCACCAGCGCGACGGGTCGAGGTACTCCGCGGTCTCGTCCCCGGCCCGGTCCGGCGGTTCGGGCAGGTCCAGCAGGTCAACGGGAGCGGTGCACCCCAGGCACGGTGTGGCCGCGAAGGACAGGTCCATCATCTCGGTTCTCCTCACGACCGCCCCGGGTGGGCCGGTCGCCGTGGGTGAGGCACAGGGAACCGGATTTGGACGGGGTCGGAGAGAAGAACTTCGAAAAATCTTGGAACGGCACCCCCGCGCGGGCCGCGGAGCAGCCCGGAGAGCCGGTGCCCGCCAGGGGCACCGGCTCTTCAGCGGAGCAGGAACATCACACCATCAGCAGGAGCCGGGTCTGGGGGACCAGCTTGCGGTTGACGCTCGTGCTCTGCACGAAGATGGTGAAGTCGTCGTTGTGGTCGGGCTTGACGCGGACCTCCGCGTCCGGGAGGCCCAGCAGGGCGCGGGCCTCCGGCCCCGTGTACACCTTGTCCGTCTTCTTCTCCAGCACCGCGATCTGCTTGCGCGCCTGGACTTTCTCCGACTTGCTGAGCTGGTAGAAAGCCGAGCCGTTCTTGAAGGTGTGCCCGCATTCCACGACCCATTCGCGTATGCCCGCCTCCCGCGCCACCGGAATGAGCTCATAGCCCGACGGGTCCACCGCGGTCAGGCCGGCCGCCTTGATGGTGGCCTCGTTCACCGCGTCGCCGCCCGTGGAGAAGACCGCCTTCGAGCCGCGGATTCCCTTCGTGCGGCCCACCATGAATTTCTCCGTGGCCTCCCGGATGACCTCGCCGGCCTCCTCCAGGCCCTGGGTGCTCGTGGCGTCCCAGACGGCGATGTTGTCCCTCGGGAAGCCGCACTGCATGGCCTCCCGCTTGCCCATCTGGTCGGGCACGAGGACGGCCAGCGTCCAGTTGTCGTCCTGCGTCTCGATCATCTTGGACACCGCCTGCACCAGGGCCTTCGCGCTCTTGGAGGGCGCGTCCGCGCAGCGGTGGCTCGCGTTCTCCTGGCCGTCCGTCAGGATGAACGTCAGGAAGCTGTGGTCGCCGTACAGTTGGGCCGTCTGGGCCAGTTCCCGCTGCGACTTCAGCGTGGCCGCGAGCAGCGCCGTCATCCCGCCGACCCGGTAGAGCTGCTTCAGGGACGGCATGCGCAGCACGTCCTTGTCGTAGATGATGCACTCGACTTCGTTCGAGAAGACGTAGACCGTGACACGGGTTTCCTGGTCCAGTTCCCGCGAGCGGCGGGCCAGGTATTCGATCTGGCGGTCGGCGACTTCCACGACCTTGTTGTTCAGGTGCGACATCGACGAACTGGCGTCCAGCACAAGGGCAACGTGATTGATGTAGTTCTGGTTTCCGGACACGACCGCTCCCCGTCTTTTTCTTCCGAACCGATGTCCTTACTTTGTCACCCCCCACTGACAATCGACCCCGGCTCCGGCTCCGGTCCGGCCCGACCGGGGCGGAACGCCCGCAGCCGCCTCCTACCGCCGCCCGAACCGGGTCCGGTACGCCGACGGGGTGATGCCCGTCTCACGGCGCATCAGCGTCCGCAGACGCGCGGCGGTTCCGAGCCCGCTGCGCCGCGCCACCACCTCGAGGCGCGCCTCGCCCCGCTCGATCAAGCGGCAGGCGAGGGCGACCCGTTCCGCCGTGAGCCAGGCGAGCGGCGTCGTTCCCAACTGGGCCCGGAAACGGCGGTGCAGCGTCGCCGGGCTGACCGCCGCGCGCGCCGCGAGATCGGCCACCGACAGCGGTGCGTCCAGGCGCTCCAGCGCCCAGGCCAGGACCGGCGCGAGGGACTCGTCGGGCAGGTCGGGCACGGGGCGCTCCACGAACTGGCGCTGGCCCCCGTCGCGGTGGGCGGCGAACACCAGGCGGCGGCTCACGGCGGTTGCGACCTCAGCGCCGTGGTCGCGGCGCACGATGTGCAGCCCGAGGTCGAGCGCGGCCGCGCTGCCCGCCGCGGTGAGGATGTCGCCGTCGTCCACGAACAGCACGTCGGACTCCAGCCGGACGGACGGGAAGCGCGCCCGGAAGGAGTCCGCCCACTGCCAGTGCGCGGTGGCCCGGCGCCCGTCGAGCACACCGGCCTCCGCCAGGGTGAAGGCGCCGCTGCAGAAGCCGACCAGGCGCGCACCGCGCGCGTGGGCGCGGCGGACGGCGTCCAGCACGGCGGGGCGCCGAGGAACCTCCACGTCGGGGCGGTTCGGGACGATCAAGGTGTCCGCCGCCTCGGCCGCTTCCAGGCCGGCGACTCCCGTCAGGGTGAAGAACCCGTCCCGCATCAGGGTGCGGGGCTCGGGGGAGCAGAGCGCGAACTCGTACAGGTCACGCCCGATCTCCGGTCGGCGCAGCCCGAACACCTCGGTCGCGCAGCCGAGCTCGAAGGGGTTCGAGTTCGCGTCGACGACCACGACGACCCGGTGCGCGCCCGCCGGGCGCGGTGCGTGCGAGGATCCGTGCGGCATGTGCGATTCCTAGCACTCACACCGCCTGCCCGGCAATGCGGACGATGGGCCCATGAGCAACGCACCCGTCTCCCTCGCCAAGGCCCTGGCCTCCTTCGACGCCCTGTGGAGCCCCCGCATCGTCACGCAGGTCAACGACTACGACGTGCGCATCGCCAAGGTCGGGGGCGAGCACGTCTGGCACGCCCACGACGACACCGACGAGTTCTTCCTCGTCCTCGACGGAGAGCTGCACATCTCCCTGCGCGAGCCGGAGGGGGAGCGCACGGTCCTCCTCCCCCGGGGCTCGGTCTTCACCGTTCCCAAGGGCACGCACCACAGGCCGTACGCCCCGTCCGGCGCCGCGATCCTCATGTTCGAGCCCACGGGGACGCCGACCACCGGCGACCGCCACGACGAGGTACCGGCCCACGTCGACGTGACGACCGGTCACGCACTCGGCACACTCGGGGCCTGAACCGGCGGCCCGCCGCAGGCAGCGTCCTCCAGCGGTGGACATCGCTGCACCCGCCTGCCGCCCGGCGACCGCGTGCGCTCGCCGGGCTCGCGGACGTCTCTGCCGGGCCAGACCCCCTCGTCCGCCCCGTCCCGGCGACAGGGGCCGCGCCACGGTCGGGGCGCGCGGGGTGAGCCACGCCTTCCTCGCCGCGGCCGCCGGACACAGGGCCCCAGGTCCGGGCCCCAGGCAGCAGGCTGACCGGGCCCGCCGGCCCGTCAGAGCCAGCCCTGCTGCGCCGCCTTCAGGCCTGCCTCGAAGCGGCTCGTGGCGTGCAGGCGCTCCATCAGCGCGGCCATCTGCCGCCGGACCGTCCGCAGTGAGACCCCCAGCCGCTTCGCCGCCGCCTCATCGGTCATGCCCGACGCCAGCAGCCGCAGCAGCTCCAGCTCGGCGGCGGTCGGCTGCGTGTCGCTGGGGCGCGGGCGGTCCGCCCCGAGGGGCACCGCCGCGTTCCACGTCTGCTCGAACAGGGTGATCAGCGAGGCGACGATGCCCGGCGCGCGCGTACACAGAGCGCCCAGACGGGAGTTGGCCGGGTCGATCGGCACGACGGCGACCGTGGCCGTCCTCTCCGACCTCATCTGGGCCCATGCCCGACCAGCCCACGGACTCGAACACGTCCGGGCCAGGCCCTGCGACGCAGGCGTCGACCTCTACCTCTTCTTCCGCGCCGCCTCCGAGGCCGCCGCCCTCGACCAGGCCCGCGCCCTCCTCTCCGGCGCCCGCGCCCCGCTCCGCGCCCACGGCTACGCCACCCCGCCGCCGGGCCGCTCACCCGCCAAGGACCAAGGAACGCAGTGACCAACACCCTCCTCCAGGCCGCCCGCAAGACCGCCGTCGCCGCCCTGTCCGGCGTGCTCGGGGCCGGGCTGCTCACCGCGGCGACCGTCGCCGCCGCCCCGGCCGCCCAGGCCGCGACGACGTGCAGCGGCACCGCCTCGATCTACGGCGTCCTCCCCGACGGCCGCCTCACCTTCAGCAGCATCACGCCCGCCACGGGCGAGCTGAAGAAGGTCGTCATCGGAGCCGACCTCGGCTTCGAGCCGAAGGCGATGGCCACCCTCAACTTCAACACCGTCCTGGTCACCTCGACCGCCGGCGCCCTCTACCGCCTGGACGTCCTCACCAACAACACGTCGCTCGTACTGGAGCGCCCGCCCGTCAAGCTCTTCGACAGCGGCTGGACGCACGACAAGCTCACCTACGACGGCCACGGCCACCTGTACGGCACTGCCGGCGGCCTCCTCCTCCAGTACCTGGTGTCGCAGCCGAAGCCGACCGGTTCGGCGCACATCGGCCAGCGCAGGGAGATCGGCAGCGGCTTCGTCCTGAAGACCCTCACCGCCGCCGGCGACGACCGCCTGCTGGCGACCACGGGGGCGGGCGCCCTGTACTCGTACAGGATCGACAGCGCGGGCGGGTGGAGCCGCGACGACCTGAAGGCCTCGGGCTGGTCCGCCTTCGACCAGCTCGTCTCGCCCGGCGGCGGCCTCTACTACGGCCGGATCGCCACCACCGGCGCCATGTACTGGTACAAGGACGCCGATCCGGCCGACGGCAGCGGCAGCGACATCGCCTACCACAACGACACGCCCGTCAACACCGGCGGCTGGACGCAGCAGCTGCTCTCCGCCCAGCCGGGCACGTTCACCTGCACCACCGCCGCGGACCCGCTCGACGGCCGCGACATCCCCGCCGTGAAGGCGGCCGGCCGCGACCTGATGAACCGCCACGACGGCGGCGTCTGGAACAACTCCACCCAGTGGAGCTGCCTGGAGCAGCTCTGGGACAGGGAGAGCGGCTGGCGCTACTGGGCCGACAACCCGAGCTCCAGCGCGTACGGCATTCCCCAGGCCCTGCCCGGCTCCAAGATGGACGCCTTCGGCGACGACTGGCGCACCAACCCGATCACGCAGATCAAGTGGGGCCTGTCGTACATCGACGGCCGGTACGGCACGCCGTGCGGCGCCTGGAACCACTTCCTGAAGAACAACTGGTACTGACGCGCGCCGCGGCCGCGGCCCCGGCCGCACCCCGCGCCTCGTACCCCCCGGCCTCATGCTCTTCCGCCCCGCCCGGCTCAGGGCTGTCCGAAACCACCGGAGAAGAACCCATGCGTCGCTCGTCGTCCCGCACGCTCCGCCTCACCGCGACCCTCGCCGCGGCCGCGACCTCCCTCGGCCTGGTCACCCTCACCACGGCGACGCCGGCCCAGGCGGCCGCCATCTGCGGCGGCAACGTCTCCGTCTACGGCACCCTGCCGGACGGGCGCCTCACGTACACGGCGATATCCCCGACCACCGGCGACCGCGTCAAGACGCTGATCGGCGCGAACCCGGGCTTCACGCCGAAGGCGATGGCCACCCTCAACTTCAACACGGTCCTCGTGACGTCCACGGCGGGCGAGCTGTACCGCGTCGACATCCAGACCAACGACAGCGCCCTGGCACTGGCCGGCGTGACCAGGATCTGGGACAGCGGCTGGACCTTCGACAAGATGGTCTACGACGGCGCCGGCCACCTCTACGGCACGGTCGCGGGCCAGCTCCACCGCTACAACGTCTCCCAGGCCAAGCCCGCCGGCCCGGCGCACATCGCCAAGCACGTCGTGATCGACGAGGGCTTCGTCCTCAAGACCCTCGCCGCGGCCGGCGACGACGTCCTCGTCGCCACCACCGCCGACGGCAGGCTGCTCTCGTACCAGATCAACGGCGTCGGCGACTGGGAGCGCTCCGAACTGAAGAGCAGCGGCTGGTCGGCGGTCGACAGCCTCGTCTCGCCCGGCGGCGGCCTCTACTACGGCCGCACGAACGGCGGCATGTACTGGTACCACGACGCCGACCCCACCGACGGCAGGGGCGGCGACATCGCCTACCACTCCGACGACCCGGTCGACGCGAGCGGCTGGACGCAGACCCTGCTCTCCGCGTACGCCAACGACTGCACCTACCAGCCGCCGGCACCCCCGACCCCGACCCCGTCCACCCGCGGCGGCCAGATCACCCGTACCGAGATCATGAGCCGCGCCGTGAACTGGCTGAACCGCGACATCCCGTACAGCCAGAGCGCGTACGCCTCCGACCCGGACGGCGGCCACTCGTACCGCACGGACTGCTCGGGCTTCATCTCGATGGCCTGGCACGCCGGCAGCAGCTACACCACCGCCACCCTCCCGGGCGTCAGCGCCACCATCTCCAAGTCGGACCTCCAGCCGGGGGACGCGCTGAACACGTCGTCCGGGCACGTGGTGCTCTTCGAGAAGTGGGTCGACAAGGCGGCCGGCAAGTTCTCGTACATCCACCAGTCGAACCCGAACGACGACATGATGCGCGGCCAGGACTACCTCAACGGCGGCTCGGACGGCCGCATCGCCGGGCACGCGGCGTCGGGGTACGTGGCCCTCCGCTACGACAAGGTGATCAACGGCTGACACCGGCACACCCCGGGGCCCGCGGGCCGCAGCACGCAGGCTGCGCACCGCGGGCTCCGCTGTTGCCGGGCGCGTTCAGATTCAGATCATTGCAACGGAAGCCTCTTGTGTATTGCATTACCGCTCATGCTCACCGCAATGATTACAAGTCAACTACCTGCACAAACGTAAATATCAAGCAGTAGGCATGTTGATGCTTGCTCAAACGCAACGTAGCTTTTCTGGTGTCGGAAACAAGAGCGAACGCCCCCAAACGGAGGACGACACCATGACGACGACCCCCTCACCCTGGACCGGCACGGTCACCGTCGACGACACCGCACTCGCGGTGACCGACACCGGCGGCCCCGGCCGCCCCGTGGTCTACCTCAACGGCTGCTACGCCGACCGGTCGCACTGGCGCCGCGTCATCGCCGACCTCGGCGGCACCGACTTCCGCCACATCACGTTCGACGCGCGCGGCCGCGGCAGGTCGCAGCGCTCCGCGGACTACTCCTTCGAGGCGTGCCTCCGCGACATCGACGCGGTCCTCGCCGCGCGCGCCGTGGAACAGCCGATCGTGGTGGGCTGGTCCTACGGCGCCGCACTCGCCGTCAACTGGGCCGCCCGCAACCCCGGCCGCGCCCGGGGCACGGTGTGCGTGGACGGAGCGCTGCCGCACGAATGGCTCGACGACGCCGCCCGCGAGAAGATCCGCAAGCTGTTCCGTCGGCTGAGCCCGCTGTTCCCGGTCGCCCGCCGACTCGGCCTGGCGGCCCGCATGAGCGCCGCGCAACACGCCGAGATCAACATCGAGGCGAACGAACTCTGCGCGCCGGCCGTCCTCGACCCCGTCCTGGACAGCCTGACCCTCCCGGTCCGCTACGTCCTCGCCACCGGCGGCAACCTGGGCGGGGAAGCACAGCTGATGGAGAAGATCCGGGCCGACCTGACCCCGGCCACCCTCCGCAACCCGCACATCCGCATCGCCGCGAAGGCCCCCAGCAACCACTCGAAGATCCTCCGCAACGACTTCCGCGCCGTAGCGGACACCGTCCGCGAACTCGCGGGCGCCCCGCGCAGCCCCCAGGCGGCCTGACCCGTGACGCCCCCACCGCACCGGAACCCGGCCGCCGCAGCGAATTCGCCCGCGGCGACCGGTGCCGCGGGGCACACCGGTCAGGGCCGGCGCGCCCCGCGGGCCGCACGTTCCCGCCACAGGCAGTAGACGCCGGCCGGATCGCTCCAGGAACTCCAGGGTCGCGCACCCACCGAGCCGTCGACGAGCCGGAACTGCGCGAGCGCCTCGTCGTACCGCTTCTGCCGGGTCAGGAAGTAGGCCAGCAGGTGCCGTACTTCCGCCGTGTTCGGGTGCCCGGCGGGTGCCGCGGCCACGTCCGCGAGTGCGGCGTCGACCGCGGCCGTCAGCTCCGGAGTCCTGAAGTCGCCCGCCTTCGCGCCGTCGTCGTGGTGCTCGTACCACGCGATCAGCGGCAGCGCCGCGAGCAGGCTCCCGCGAGGGGCCGTTGCCGCGGCCTCCCGCGCGAACGACGCGGCCAGCTCCTCCGAGCCGCGCCACTTCGCGCACCAGAACTGAAGCGCCGCGCAGTGAGCGGCGTAGTGGTACGGGTCGCGGGCCGTGATCTCCTTCCACAGAGTCTGCATGTCCGCATGGGAGCGGCCGAGGCCCACCGCCACCCAGATCTCGTTGACGTGGGGTCCGGGGTCGTCCGGATTCAGATCCGCTGCACGTGCGTTCTCGGCCGGCGCCTGGACCAGGGTGCTGTGGAACCCCGCGAACTGCTCACGGCTGGTGTCCTTCGCCCAGCCGCCGCCCCGCAGGTGCCAGGCCAGCGCGATCGTGGCCTGCGCCCGTACGAGCACTGCGTCCGGGTCGTCCGGGCCGACGGAAGCCTCCCACGCGGCCAGCCAGCTGTCCGGGCGGGCGGCCCGGTGGTCGCCGAACGCCGCGGTGTAGTGGGAGCGGCGAGCCCAGTCCCTGCGCTCCCGGCTCGATGCGAGCAGCCGTGCGGCAGGCTCCCATATGCCGCGTGCGGCGGCGGCCTGCGCCAGTTCCAGCTCGGGTTCGGGAGCCGCCCGGGACGCATTCTGCTGCGAGGCGGGAAGCAGCCCCAACTTCTGGGCCTTGGCGGACGGATCGCGGGAGGAGGAACCACCGGTGGTGCTGCGGTAGTAGACGACCGCCACGGCGATGGCGACGGCGATGGCGAGGGCACGTGCGATGTCCACCATCACGCACTGCCTCTCCGGCGGGCGCCCGCCACGGGCACGGCGGTGCACGGCGCGCGCACGGATACAGCCATGAAGCGGTTTTCCCCCGGTTCGAGAAACAGGTCGGTCGGGAGCGGGCCGGGAGCACCCCGGCGCCCCGCAAGTCCGTTCCCCGTGGAAGGCGATCATCGCATGATCTGCTGCTTCCCTGGACTGCAAGGCGGGCCGGTGAGGGGATGTAGACCACCCCGCGACGCCCGCCGGGGCGAGCCCCCTTCGGTCCTCGCCCCGGCGCTCGAACGTCGCCGTCAGCTGATGACGTCACCTCGTACACCTACCTGGGCGGCGCCGCCTGGGCGAAGAGCACCGACGAGTTCACCAAGGCCGAGGACTGCGTCCACTCCGTGTCGCGCGGCTACGGCCTGGTGCAGACCCGCACCGGCGCGGCGGACGACCCGAAGACGCTGACGGAGACGCGCTACTTCCGCGGCCTCGACGGCAAGGAGGTCAAGGACTCCGCCGGGGCAGCCGTCACCGACCGGGACGTCTTCGCCGGCACCCCGCGCGAGACCGCGCTCGACAACGGCGACGACACGGCCAAGCTCCTGACGGCCATGTCCGTCACGCCGTGGGTCTCGGCCCTCAGTGCCACCCGCATGCGCGCGGGCCTGCCCGACCTGGTCGCCGTCAAGACGGGCACGGAGAAGCAGTCCACCCGCACGACGACCGCCGGCGGCACCCGCACGGTCGAGTCCACCACCCACCACGACGACCTCGGCATGGTGGACTGGGTCTCGGAGACCGGCGACACGGCCAAGACCGGCGACGAGAAGTGCACCAGCAGAACGACGGGGGCGACGGCTACGACACCGTCTCCAGCGTCCCCTCGACCTGCGGCCCTGCGAAGAACGAGCTCTGCTACGACATCCACGGACGCCAGCTCGCCTCGGCCGACGCCTACGGCAAGGTCACCACGACCGCGTACACGCCGGCCACGGGCGAGGCGCCCACCTCGATGACGGTCACCAACCCGCTGGGCCACACCGTCACGTCCGAGGTCGACCCGCTGCGCTCGCAGCCGGTGAAGGTCACCGACGCCAACGGCAAGGCCACCAGCACGGCCTACGACGCCCTCGGCCGCATGACAAAGGTCTGGCTGCCGAACCGGCTGATGGCCACCTACCCCGATTCCCCCAGCCGCGTCTTCGCGTACACGATCCGCAACAGCGGCCCGAACGTCACCACGTCGAAGACCCTGACCCACGACCAGAAGTACTCCGTCGTCCACTCCATCCAGGACGGCCTGCTGCGCGAGCGCCAGACGCAGACGCAGTCGCCCGACCTGGCCGGACGCCTCGTCTCGGAGACGTTCTACGACACCCGCGGCCTGGCCTGGCGCAGCTCCGGCACCTACTACGCCGACGGAGCCCCGTCGCCCGACCTGGTGACCGGTGCCGAGACCGCCTACCCGTCGTCCACCAACACCGTCTTCGACGGCGCCGGCCGGCCCACGGCGGTCATCGCCAAGAAGTTCGGCACCGAGACCCGCCGCACCACCACCAGCTACACCGGCGACACCACCACGGTCGTCCCGCCCGCGGGCGGAGTGGCCACCACCGACGTCACCGACGCCCTCGGCCGCGTCATCGAGCGCAAGCAGTACACCGACCCCGCCCGGACGGCATCCCAGTCGACGCACTACACGTACAACAAGCTGGGGCTGCTGGCGCAGGTCACCGACCCGGGCAACGCGAAGTGGACGTACACCTACGACGTCCGCGGCCGCCAGATCGAGGCGAGCGACCCCGACAAGGGCGTCACCAAGACCGCCTACGACGCCGGGGACCGGACGACCGACGTCACCGACGCCCGCGGCATCACCCTCCACACCGACTACGACGACCTCGGCCGTCCGGTCGCGACCAAGCAGGGCGCGACCACCCTGACGGCGCACGTCCACGACACCGTCGCCAAGGGGCACCCGGCCAAGTCCGTCCGCTACGAGGGCGGCAAGGCGTACGAGTCGGAGATCCTCTCCTACAACGACCTGTACCAGCCGCTCGCCACGACGGTGACCATCCCGGCCACCCCGGATACGGGGGCCCTGGCCGGCACCTACCAGTGGACGAACACCTACAACATCGCCGGCCAGGTCCTCACCACCAAGCACCCCGCGATCGGCGGCCTGCCGGCGGAGACGGTCGGCAGCACCTACAAGTCGGTCTCAGGCCTCCTCAACAGCATGGGCGCCGGCACCACCCGACTCGTGTCGGCCATGGCGTACGACCACTACGGCCGCACCACCCGCTCCGAGCACGGAGCCCTCGGCCAGCGCCTGTACCGCACCACCGAGTACGACGAGCACACCGGCCAGGTCACCCGCTCCTACACCGACCGCGACACCGCACCCCAGCGGATCGAGGACACCAAGTACGGCTACAACCCGGCCGGCAGCATCACGTCCATCGCCACCGCGTACGGGCAGGACGCGCTGCGCACCACGGACACCCAGTGCGTCAACCTCGACGCGCTGAACCGCATCACGCAGGCGTGGACCAACCAGGGCGAGACCTGCGCGGCGGCCCCGTCGGCGGCTGTCATCGGCGGCGAGGACCCGTACTGGACCTCGTACACCTATGACGCGGTCGGCAACCGCAAGACCGAACCAAGCGCAAGACGGCCTCGGGCCCGGCGGCCGACATCGTCCGCACCTACCAGGCCCCGACGCCGGGCAAGCACGACCTGCCCAAGGTCACGCAGACCGGAGTCGACCCGCACGAGGAGGTCTTCACCTACGACGCGGCCGGCAACACCAAGACCCGCAAGACCGGCGCGGACACCGAGACGCAGTACCTCGACTGGGACTCTGAAGGCCACCTGAAGACCCTCAACCAGGGCACCTCCAGCAACTCCTTCGTCTACGACACCGCGGGCCAGCGCCTGCTCCGCAAGGACAGCAAGGGCACCACGCTGTACCTGCCGGGCGGCAACGAACTGCGCCTGGACAAGGCCGGCGCCGTGTCGGGCACCCGCTACTACGGCGGCGTGGCGATGCGCGAGGGCGGCAAGCTGACGTACCTCTTCGCCGACCACCACGGCACGGGCACCATCCAGGTGACCGGGGACGCGGCGCAGACGGTGACCCGCCGCAAGACGGGCATCTTCGGCGAGGCCCGGGGCCCGCAGCCGGAGTCGTGGGCGGGCGACAAGGGCTTCGTCGGCGGCACTAAGGACACCGACACCGGCCTCACCCACCTGGGAGCCCGCGAGTACGACCCGCTGACGGGCCGCTTCATCTCGGTCGACCCGATCATGGACCTGTCCAGCTCGCAGCAGATGCACGGGTACGTCTACTCCAGCAACAACCCGGTCACGCTCTCCGACCCGTCGGGCCTGATCGAGACGGACTGCCTGAACGGCCACTGCGATGGCAACTACGACCCGCGCGACGACAAGAAGCCGGCCGATGACCCCACCCGCAAGAAGGGGATAACGGGAAGCTACGACAGCTACAACCGGTACCGGGCTCCAACCGCACTGGAGGACAACTACGGACTTTCGATCCGGCTTCCCAAGGAGCAGAAGCAGCTCTTCATCCAGATTTACATTCAGCAGTACGTCAAGCAGACCTTGAGGTTCGGTCGGAGTTACGGGTTTTCCGAGCAGGATGACTGGATCATCAAGACGCAGGCGATGATCAATGCCTGCCAAGAGATCAAGTGCGCTGAGCTCAGGGACTACGTGATCCAGCACGGCCTCGCCGTCGAAGCCGTGTACGGGCCCTTCGAGGGTCGCAACATCAATGTCCGGGCGACGCCGAGGGCGATGCCCGCGAACTACCGCAAGATATCGACGGAGAAGGTGACCGGCTGCCAGTGCTTCCTCGCGGGCACGAAGGTCGAGATGGCCGACGGCACGACCAAGAGCATCGAGGACGTGCAACTCGGCGACGAGGTCAGGGCCACCGACCCGCGCTCCGGCGAAACCGGCAAGCGCCCCGTCACCCGCCTGATCGTCACCGAGAACGACAAGCACTTCAACAAGCTGTCCATCGCGACGCCGGAAGGCATCACGGAACTCACAGCAACCTACGAGCACCCCTTCTGGTCGCCATCTGAAAACGCCTGGCTGGACGCCGCCGACCTGAGGCCCGGCATGACGCTCCAGACGAGCGACGGCACCACGGCCATCCTGACAGCGAACCACCCCTTCACCCAGCACGCAAAGACGTACAACCTCACGGTCGCAGACCTCCACACGTACTACGTGCTGGCGGGCGGGACGCCCGTCCTGGTACACAATGCCAACTGCGGGCCAGCAGAGTATTATCGCGGTGCCAAGGACGGTCAGCCGAGCTTTGTGCCGAGGCCGAACGACTACAAGGTGGACGCCGAGACGGGATTCGTGAAGGAAACGCACGGTGTTTCCCTGTTTGATAACCCTACAAGTATCTCGAGCCGTGGTTTCAGGCCGCATGGAATTGATACGGCATCTATGCCTAGTACGCTTCGAGTAATTCAGCGGGGCAAGGATCCGAGGCATCATGAAATTGTGCCTGCTCCGGGGGCGAATCTAACCCCGGCGAGATATGCTGAGGAGCTATCGAAAATTCGATGCATATGCGGCGGGGGTGGATGAATTTGGCGACGTGTTACCAAGTCGAGTTCCCCGACTATCTCGATGGCTATGAGGCTGAGACCGAGGCCAAAGGGTATCTGGTTGGGGTAGTGGTAAGCGCTGGGGGTCGATCCTTTGAACTTACGGTTTATGACCGGGATCGCCTGACCCAAGAAATCAATGACGAGTTGGCTTCGGATTGCTCCTGTTTCGCCGTGCCGAACTTGCTCGTCGTCCAATCGGTAACAAGATCCGAGATTTTGAGGGCCGTCGAGTCCCTAGCGAAGGGCGATTTTCGGAGCCTGGTGTCGAATTCAGTGGAACAGTAAGCCGAGTGCCGGTGTAGGGTGTGCCGGTGGCGCGTGATGTTGCAGTGTCAGTGTGGCGTCGCGCCGAATTGTAAGTAGCAAGAATTCGAAGCCCCGCTGGACAGCTTTCCCGGCGGGGCTTCTCTACATGGTGACGGCAGTGACGAGGCGGCAAGGGAAGTCAATCCTGCCAGTAGTAGAGGAGCGTGTGGATGTCCAGGGAGTGGCGGGAGCCGAAGTAGTAGACGTGCAGGCCTGTTACGTGCGTGGCGCCCGTCGAGGCGTCTATCCAGTGGAAGCCCGCGGATTCCAGGGCCGCTCGGGCCCGGGGATCGCCCTCGAAGTCGCCTGCCCAGGGGCCCAGGGTGCTGATCGAGACCTCGCGGCCGTCCGCGTACTCGATCACGTGGTACGTGCCGTCGCCCTGCTGGTGTGCTTCGCCGCAGTGGACCGGGGGTTTCGGGGCGAGGCCCGCCGCCGTCAGGGCCGCCGACGCGCGGTGGAGTTGGGCCTCCTGGTCGGGGCGTGCGGGCGGGTCCGTGCAGATCGCCTCCAGGCGCCAGCGCGGGTCCGTGCCGTTCCCGCAGTACGGGACGTACTCGTGCACGATCGCCCGCCGGACGTCCTCGTCCAGCCCCTCCACCTCGACCCGCGGCCGGCCCAGCGCCTCGTACGCGGCGCGCGCCGGGGCAGGGTCCTCGGTCAGGCGGTACAGGGCGTACGCCGCCCAGAGCGCGGCGTCGACCGTGGGGGCTTCGGCGAGGTACGCGCGCAGTCGGTCCGTGTCGGCCATAAGGTCCTGGGCGGCGTATGCGACTTCGGGGTCGGGGTCGGTCAGCGCGTCGGTGATGTCCTCGCCGCGGAGGTCGCGCAGGCGAATGCGCAGGGCGCGGACGGCGGGCTCGGCCTCGTCGAGGCCGTCGAGTGCGTCGGCCACGGCCGCGGCGCCGTGACGGTCCACCAGGGTCTCCAGGCACTCCCCGCCGGCCATCCGGTCGCGCCAGCCGGGGCGGAAGGCGAGGTCAGCCACCGCCGCGAGGGCCGTGAGGTCGCCGAGCCGGGTACGGGCCCGGAGGACGGGCTGCTCGATCCGGTAGCCGCGCTCTGCCCGGCGGTCCTCGTGGCGCAGCCACGGCAGCAGTTCCTCGCGGTCCGAGAGGAGGCCCAGGAGCTCCACGCGCACCTCGTGCGCGTCGTGCGGGTCGCGGACGCACGCCAGCAGCGCCTCCAGGTGCGTCTGCGGGACCCGGCCGTGCAGCGCCTCGGCGCAGGCCCGCCGCCGCCACGACGGCTCGGCCTGGTCCAGGGCGCAGTCGGCCAGCTCCTCGGCGGCGTACGCCCGGAGGCCGTCGCCGTTGATGCGGCCCGCTTCCGGAGAGAGTGCGCGGATATCGCGCCGGGGGCCGGTGCTCATGCGCCGTGCCGACTGGCCAGCAGCTGCACCATGCTGCTGTCCGCGGAGACGCTTTGCAGATCCGCTCCGGGGATGCGGCTGACGACCATGCGCCAGTCGGACTTCCGGTAGGACAGGAAGTCGGCCGCTGTCCGCTCGCCGTCCTGCTTCCAGCCGGCACGCTCCAGTGCCGCCCCGATCTTCGGCAACGCCTTCTCGGCGTCCGCGGACTTCGCCGTGCCGTACCAGTTGACCCTGTCCGGGTCCTTCACACCGCCCCGCTCGGAGGTGGTCATCGCCTGTGCGTGGTCCAGTCCGGCGGCGGCGAGGGCCTTGCGGAGGTCACCGTCGACGGCGACCCGGTCAATCGGCGAGCCACTCGTCGCGCCCGACGAGGACATGGACGCGGCTCCGCCGCACCCGCCCGACAGCAGCACCGCCGCAGCGGCTACGGCCACCACCACCGGCCTGTTACGCACGTACACCCTGACCCCCCCGTTTCGATGAGGACGGGAGTCTCGCACGACCGCACCCGTGCACACGAACGAAATCCGTGCTGCACCTGCGGTTTCGCGCCGGGGTGTCCGACGTGCCGTGCGCCGCGAAAGGCTTAGTCTCAGCCTAACGTTGACAGTCTGATCATCCGACTCGCGCAGTGGCGTCGGATCCGCTCCTGCCGAGCCGGGTGCACCGAAAGGCCCGTAACACCCCGTGCTTTCCCATCACCCGCTCCGCCTCCGGCGCTGGGCGCGGTTCGTCCTGCTGCCCGCCGTCGCCTCCGCAGTCATGGCGGCCGCCGCCACCGGGTGCGGGCCGAAGCCGGCTGCCGAGTCGAAGAGCAGCCCGACGCCCCGGCCGCCGTTCGCGCCCCCGAAGCTCGCGCCCGCCTGGATGTCGCCCACCGCGACCGGGAAGCCCTTCCACACCACCCTCCACGCGACGTGGCACACTGCGTCGGCCCTGTACGTGGGCCGCGGCAGCGGTGTCGAGATCCTCGACGCGGCCACCGGGCAGTCCAAGGGGAGCGTCCAACCCCCCGAGCCCGGCGCGACCCTCTGTGCCATGACGCCGACCCTGTCCGCGGACGGGCTGGGGGCGGTCGCCTGGATCAAGGGCGACCCGGAAGGGCGTGGCGCCTCGTGTGAACATGTGTCGCTGGTCGACACCGGCAGGGACGGCGCCGTCGTCTGGACGACGTCGGTCACCGGCTCCGCGGTGGCCGGGAAGCCGTTCACGAGCGAGACCGCGGCTCTCGGTTGGGCCGGCGACGTGCTCGCCGTCATGACGCCCAACACCGTGGTCGGCCTGCAGAAGGACCACAGCCGGGCGTGGGCGTGGTCCAACCCGGGCGTCGCCCGGCAGGAATTCGTCTACAACGACGACATGGCCGTCCGCGGGGACCGCATCACCGTCATGCTCAGTGAGAAGGGCGCACCGGCCAGGCCGAACTACTCCTTCGTGACCCTCGACGGCAAGGGCCGCCAGACCAAGCCCGCGGCAGAGCGTGTTCCGCTCGGCGACGGCATGTACCTGCACCTGGTGTCCGACCACCCCGAGGCACTCCTCGTCACGCCCCCCTCCGAGGCGGCGCCCGAGCTGCTGCTCCTGGCGGCCGACGGGGCCATCACGCGCCGCATCGCGCTCACCACCCCCGTCGGTCACGCCGAGTTGCGCGGCATCGGCACCTACTGGCGGCCGGACAGCATGTTCGACATCCGGTTCACCGACACCACCGTCTTCGTCACGGCGGGAAGCACCATCAGCGACACCCCTGCCCACGTGGCGGCGTTCGACCTGAAGACCGGGGCGATGCGGTGGAGCCGGCCCGTGGAGGCGGTGACCGTGCCCCGCCTTGTCGGTGCCGATGCGGACGCGGTGTACGTCCTCGGCGGGAGGACCACCTCCGACATGACCATGTACGCCTTCACCTCCGGCGACGGTACCCGGACGCCGATCAGCAGTGTGACCGCCCCGCGCACGCTGCTGCCGGTCACAGGTCTCGCGATCGACTACAGGGCGGGCAACCTCGCCATGACCGAGACCCGTGCGGGGATGTTCGGCACCCTGATGTTCCGCGCCCCCTGACGAAACCGGCAGGTGGCGGGGGTTCTCGGCCAGTCTTTCGGAACGTGTGCCGGTACGGCCGGATCCGGCCCTGCCGTCGACAGGATCAACAGGTAAGTCGGTCGGCGCCGTTGCGGAGGAACGTTGTGAGGACTCTCGCAGAGGACATGGTCTTGCTCGCCTTCGACGACGAGGGCGGCCGGCTTCCCGTGCGGCAGTCCCTCGCTCCGGCGGTGCGCGGGGCGCTGCTCGCCGAGTTGCTCGACGGCGGCGCCCTCGCCGACCGTGCGGGCACGGCCCGCGCCGCCGGGCAGGCGCCGCAGGACGCCGTGCTGCGGCGGCTGTGGGAGCAGGTCGGGGCTGAGCCGGACCGGAAGTGGCTGCACTGGGTCCGCAAGGACGGCCGGGAGTCGATCCGCGAGGTGCTGCGCGGCCTGGAGAAGGACGGGCTCGTGGAGCAGAGTACCGACCGGGTTTTCGGGGTGTTCCCGCTGAACAAGGCCGCGCTCACCGCGGACGGCGTCGCCGCCGCCCGCGGCGTACGGGCGGCAGTGGCCGCAGCTGCCGAGGCGGCGGGCGGCGCGGACGCCGGCCGGGGTGCCCTGCTGGCCGGGATCGCCCACGCGGGCGGCCAGTTGGCCGCCGCCCTGCCCGCCGACCGGCGCCGCGCCCTCAAGGACAGGCTGGCCGCCCTGTCCGCGGACGCCGCACCCGTGTCGGCGGCCGTGCAGCGGGCGGTGCAGGACCTCCAGGGCGCGGCCGCCTCCGCGTAGCCAAGGGGCCGGGCGTCAGATGCAGCCGCGTTCCCGTGCCAGCAGCGCGGCGGTTGGGCGGCTCGACGCGCCGAGGGTCCGCAGCCGGTCGGCGACGTGGCGCGGGTACGTCCGCGCCGACATGCCCAGCTGCCGCGCCCCGACCTCGTCCTTCCGACAACTCCGCCACCAGGTACCGCGCACGGGTGCGGCCCGCTCGTGGCGAAAGACCACCGCGCCACCCGCCGCGCGCCCGAGCACCCCCCGACCCGCCCTCCACCGGCCCGCAGGGCACGCACAGGACGGAGCCGGCCGCCCGCCGACCGAGAGGGTCGACGAGCGGCCGGCACCGCAGACCGGGGCAGGGCTTCGCTACGGGTGCACCTGCTCGACGAGACGGATCCGGCAGGAGGCGGCGCCCCGCTCCCCGCCGCTGTCGGGCAGCACCCAGAACGAGCCGTCGAAGTCGCGCCCGACCACCCGTACCTTGCTCTTCCAGGAGGGCGGCACGTACGTCCGGGCCGCCCTCAGCAGTTCGCCCAGCGCCTCCTCCCGCGTCCTGTTCCCGCTCACTGTCCTGATGACGGTGACGCGCCGCTGCGCGCCCGACTCCTCTTCGGCGATGACCAGCCAAGCCGGCATGGCCCAACCCCCTTCGTCTTGACGGCGTACGAACCCACGACCGGATCGGGTCAGGGCGAGGGCGAGGGACGGCGGCGCGTCAGCCCCGCCCGTCACACGCCTTGCAGTCCCCGCTCCCCTTGCAGCTGTCGCACTTCGCCCCGCTCCAGCCCCGGAACCCGGAGCCCCCGCAGGTCGTGCACTTCCCGTCGCCCTTGCAGCGCTGGCACATACCGGACCTCACTTCCGGCCCTTGGCGGGCGTGTAGACGCGGGCCTTCTCCCACCCGGGCGCCTTGTTCAGGACGGCGCCGAAGTACCGGTTCGGCGGGGTGGCCTGACCGTCGGGCAGGCGGCCGGCGCCCAGGGAGGGGCTGTACTTGCGGAAGATCGCAATGGCCTTGGTCAGGCAGTTGTTGTGGGTGACCTGGTAGCCGTTGGCCTTCATGTTCTCGTAGGTGCGCTGCGCCGCCCGCAGGTCGCCGCCGGGAGTGTTCGTGCACCGGTAGTGGTCGTAGAAGCCCTTGCGGTGCCCGCTGTCCGGCTTCAGGCTCGTGCGCAGCTTCTCCCACGTGCCGCCGGCGATCCAGCTGCCGTTCGGCTTGCCGGGCGCGGTGTACGAGTCGCCCTCGGCGTTCTCGGTCGCGCCCCAGATCCAGTGCCGGGAGTTCCCCGGGTCGCGGACGGCCCAGGCGATGTGCCCTGCGCCGCGCGCCCCCTCCGCGTCCTGGAAGAAGCAGACCCGCCCGCCCGCCGCGGCCTGCGCCTGCCCCGCGGGCAGCACGGCGGGGGAGGCGGCGCCGCACAGGACGGCGGTGAGCAGGGGCACCGCGAAGGCGGCGCGGCGGCGGCCTGCCCGGGTGAGTGATCGGATCACGTCGTTCTTCTCCTCTCCGGGTGAACCCCGGCCTGAGCGGTGCGTCCGTCGCACCGCCGGGAACGACAATGGCCGCGGGTCCGGGGCCGGAGGAGGGGTGGCGGCCGGTGGAATGCTGCACCCCCGGTTACACCGCTCCGACCTGCGCTTTCAGTGAGTCGGTGCAACATGTTCAGGGGTGTGGTCGCGTTGGGGAGTGCCGGGAGCACCGGGAGTGCCGGTCCGCCGTTCACCGAGTTGGCCGGGGCGTTCGGCGGGGCACTGGACGACTGGTCGGCGGCGGTCAAGGACGCCCTCGCCGCCGAGGGCCGGTACCAGAACTGGCTGGCGCGCAGGCTGGGCACGCCCGCGCCGAAGGTGTCGTTGTGGCTGCGGGGGCGGGAACAGGTCTGGCTGAGCGGCGCGGGCCTGCCCGGCGCGGCCACCACCCGGGCCATCGTCCGCGAACTCGGCCTGGAGGGCCCGCCGGCGGACCGCCTGGCCGCCCTCGCCGCCCGCATCGACGACCTCCAACGCCAACTGGAGGCCCTCCACCCCCGCGACTGGCGCAAACGCGCGGTGGAACACCTCCGCGGCACCGCCCCCGATCCCGCGGCCCCGGACGCCCCGCCCGCGCCCCCATCCGCGAGCACCCGCCCCGCACCGCCACGCAGGCGGCGCCGCACGGCATCCCGCCTGGCGGCAGCGGCCGCGACGGGCGTGGCGGCAGCAGCCCTCGTCGCCTACCTGGCCTCCGCCCGCACGACCCCGGACACCGCAATGCCCGCCACCGCCCCGCAGCCGGCGACGACCCCGCGGGCGGCAGCCCTCGAACAACCGGGTCTGGAGAAGAACACCCTTGGCGCCGACAGCCGCTGCGGAGAGCCCGTCCCCGGACCGGAGTCGGTGGTCTGGCGGGTGTGCGCCCGGGTGGACGCGGACCGCGTCGCGTTCGCCGTAAAACTCACGAACCAGGCCGACCGCGCGGCAACGGCCCGCGTCCGGGTCAAGGTGCAGTACGCACGGCAGAAGGCCTTCCACGCGTGCCCGGAGGCACCGAACCCGCAGCCCGTCGACGTCCCCCCGGGCCGCACGGTCATCACCGACCCGGCCCGCTGCTCGATCCCGCGCGAGCCGGTTCCGTACGCCTACCAGGGCGTCGGCTGGGTGGTCCCGCCGAACGCCGACGCCGGCTCGTACGAACTCTCCCCCACAGCCCACGTCCACCCGGACCGCACGATCTGGAAGCCCGACCTCCTGTGACGTACGGGCGCGGGGTGCGGGGCCGCCACGTCAGAAGGAATGGCAGGCCGGGCGCTCCCGGGGCCGGCCCGCCGGGTCGACGTCGTCGCGGAGCTCGTGGAACTCGCGCTCGGGGGCTCGGGTGAAGGTGCGCAGGGCATCGTCGGAGACATCCGGGGGCAGCCGCTCGGTCACGTGGCCGCGTCCAGGCAGCCGCGCCGCAGACGGCCGCCGGTGGTCCCACTCGTCATGACCGCAAGCCTGGAAGCCCCGTCCCGGGCTGCCCGCACACGCGCCCCGGCACTCCCGGCCCGATTCACCCGCTCGGCCCCGCGCGGGGACCTGCGGGGTGACGTTCCCGGGGGCGGCTGGATTGTGCGGGCGGTTGTTGCCGGGGGGTAGGGGGTGTGCCAGCATGCGAGGGCGTGATCGTGATCTTGGAGTCGGCTGTGGTGCCCCCGTGAGCGGGCCGCGGCGATCTGCTGACGAGAGGTGCGACGTTGAGTTCGTCTGCCGACACGGCACCATCAGCTGGAACGAATCCGTATGGCCAGGTCGGACGTCCTGAGTCGGCCCGCGTGCCCGGACAGGGCTCCCCGCCCGGCGGTCCCGGTCCGGACGGCGCCGCCGTCGATCCGGTCGCCGAGCGGTTCCACTTCCTCGTGAACGCCCCCGCCCTCTTCAACGCCGTCGTCACCGCGCTCGAATGGGATGTCTTCGGCCATCTCTCCGCCCACCCCGGCGCCTCCTTCGAGGAGCTGCACGCCGCCGTCGGCGTGCCGGCGCACTCCCTGCGGGTGCTGCTGCACGCCGTGTGCACCACCGGCCTGCTGGAGCGGGGCCCCGACGGCGGCTACCGCAACGCGCCCGCTGCCGCCGAGCTCCTCGCCCCCGACGGCCCGGACAGCTGGCGCCACATCCTCACCGGCTGGCGGGAGATCTACTACCCCGCCTTCTCCCGTATGAGCGAGGCCCTCGCCGCCGGCACCAACCTCGCGCTCGACGCGCATCCCGGCGACGAGCCGACGCTCTACCGCCGCCTCGCGCACGACCCGGAGCGGGAGGCGGTCTTCCATCGCAGCATGAGCGCGTTCACCCTCAAGAGCCTCGACGCGCTCGTCGAGACGGGGGAGTTCGCCACCGTGCGGCACCTGCTCGACATCGGCGGCGGCGACGGCACCACCAGCGCCCGGCTGCTCGCCCGCCACCCGGGCATGCGCTCGACCGTCTTCGACATCCCGTCCGTCGCCCAACTGGCAGCCGATGCCAAGGCCGAGGCCCGGGACCGCATCCGGCTGCACCCCGGCGACCTCTTCGCCGACCCCTTCCCGCCCGGCGCGGACGCCGTCCTCTTCAGCCACGTCCTGGAGATCTTCTCCGCCGGGCAGATCACGGAGCTGTTGGCCAAGGCGCACGCCGTCCTCCCCTCCGGCGGACGCGTGTTCGTCTACGGCTACAACGCCTCCGATGACGAGACCCGCGGCTGGTACTCCGCGCGCCTCTCCCTCTACCTCAACGTGCTCGCCAGCGGCCAGGGCATGGCCTACCCGGCCCGCGACTACGAGGAGTGGATGCGCCGGGCCGGCTTCGACGCCGTGCGCACCCGCACCGGCTACCCCTACGAGCACGGTCTGACCATCGGCACCAAGCCGTGAGCCGCCGGTTGCCCTCCGCCGGCCGCAGCCGGTTCCCCGCCGCCGACCCGGGGGCGCCCGCCACCGGCTCCCCGGTCCGCTTCCTGCTGTGGCTGGCGACCCGCCACCGCGCCGGCCTCGTCCTGGCCACGCTGTTCGGCGTGCTGTGCACCCTCGCGCAGGCGCTGGTGCCGGCGGCCGTCGCCCTCGGCATCGACCGCGGGCTGCTCCAGCGCGACCGCGACGCACTGCTGCTGTGGGGCGGGGCGGTCCTCGCCCTCGGGGTCTTCCAGGCCGTCGTCGGCATGCTGCGCGACCGGGCGTCGATCACGAACCGGTTCGGCGCCGTGTACGGGACCACCCAGCTCGTCGTCCGCCACGCCGCCCACCTCGGCGCCGACCTGCCGCGGCGGGCCTCCACTGGCTCCGTCGTCAGCGTCAGCGCCTCGGACGTCGGCCACCTCGGCACCGCCCTGGAGGGCACGGCGCGCGGCAGCGGCGCGATCGTCTCGATCCTCTTCGCCGCCGTGTTCATGCTGGTCACGTCCTGGCAGCTGGGCCTGGTCGTGCTGGTCGGCGTCCCGCTGATCGCCGCCGCCGTCACCCGGCTGATGCGCGTCCTGCACGGCCGCCAGCAGCGGCTGCGCGAACAGCAGGGCGCCCTCACCGACCTGTCCGTCGACATCATCGACGGGCTGCGCGTGCTGCGCGGCTTCGGCGGCGAGAAGACGTACGGCCGCCGCTACCGCGAGGGCTCCCAGGCGGTGCGCGCCGAGGGCACCCGCGTCGCGGCCACCGTCGCAGACATCGCCTTCCTGCGCGTCCTGCTGCCCGGCGCGCTGCTCGTCGCCATCGTCTGGCTCGGCGCGCACCAGGTGAGCACCGGCCGCCTCGAACCGGGCCTGCTCGTCGCCTTCTACGGGTACGCCGTCTTCCTCACCGACCAGCTCGGGCAGGTCACCGCCATGCTCGACCAGCTGACCCGCGCCAACGTCGCCGCCGGCCGCGTCCTGGACTTCCTGCGCCTGCAACGGGAACGGCCGGGCGGCACCCGCCCCCTCGACGACGACGCCGCCGCGGCCGGCCTCCCGCTGCACGACCCCGACTCCGGGCTGACCGTCCCGCCCGGCCGACTCCTCGCCGTCGTGTGCGGCACCGAAGGGGACGCCCGTACGCTCGCGGAACGGCTCTGCGGCCACACCGACTCCGCGGTCCTGCTTGGCGACACGCCCCTGTCCGCCCACCGCACCGACGACGTACGCCGCCACACCCTCCTCGCCGACAACGACGCGACCCTCTTCGCCGGCCGCCTCGGCACCGAACTCGACCCCCGAGACGGCGACCCCCGCGACGGCGACCCGGGCGGCGACGGCCCCCGAGACAGCGACCCCCGCGACGACCGCCCCCGCACCGAAGCCCTCCTCCGCGCCCTCGACGCCGCCTCCGCCCGCGACGTCGTCGACGCCCTCCCCGACGGCCTCGCCCACGAGACCACCGGCGGCCGCGAGTTCTCCGGCGGGCAGCAGCAGCGGCTGCGCCTGGCCCGCGCCCTGCTCGCAGACCCGCGGCTGCTCGTCCTCGTCGAGCCGACGAACGCCCTCGACGCCCCCACCGAGGGCCGCGTCGCCCGGAACCTCGGCCCCCACCGCGCCGGCCGGACCACCGTCGTCTTCACCACCAGCCCGATCGTCCTGGAACACGCCGAGTCGGTGGTGTTCGTCAAGGACGGCAAGGCCGTCGCCGAAGGGCGCCACCGGACCCTGCTCGCCGACCCCGACTACCGCGCCGTCGTCACCCGTGAGGTCCTGGCATGACCGCACCCGCCGCCACCGACCCGGACCCCGCCGCCGGCCTCGGCCCCGGCGCGGCCCCGCCCGCCGACCGGCTGCCCGTCGCCTCCCCCCGGGAGGTCCGCGCGCACGCCCGGCGGACCATGCTCCGGCACCGCGGCCCCCTGGCCGCGTCCCTCGCCCTGCACGCGCTGGCCTGCATCGCCGCGCTGGCCGCACCCCAGCTCCTCGGCCGGATCGTCGAGGACGCCACGCACGGCTCGCTCGCCGTCACCCCGGTCGCCCTCGCGATCTGCGCCGCGGTCGTCCTCCAGGCGGTGTTCACCCGCTTCGCCCGGCTGGCCTCCCTCCGCCTCGGCGAGACCGTACTGGCCGACCTGCGCGAGGAGTTCGTCGACCGGGTGCTGGCCCTGCCCACCCCCGTCGTCGAGCGGGCCGGCACCGGCGAGCTGGTCACCCGGACCACCCGGGACGTCGACGTCCTCGCCCTCACCGTGCAGCGGGCCGTCCCCGACACCCTCGTGGCGGGCACCACCATCGCCCTGACCATCGGCGCCGTCTGCCTGACCGACCCCCTGCTGGTGCTGCCCTGCCTCGTCGCCGTCCCCGTGCTGTGGCTGTCCACCCGTTGGTACCTGCGGCGCGCCCGCGCCGGCTACTTGCGCTCCAACTCCGCGTACGCCCGCCTCACCGACACCCTCGGCGAGACCGTCGCCGGCGCCCCCACGGTGGAGGCGCTCCGGCTCCAGGGGCGCCGCCGGCGCCGCACCGACGCGGACATCGCCGCCTCGTACGCTGCCGAACGGCACACCCTGAACCTGCGCAGCACCTACCTGCCGATCGCGGACACCGGCTACATCCTGCCCGTGGCCGCCACCCTCGTCATCGGCGGGCTGATGTACACCGAGGGGATGGTCGGCCTGGCCGCCGTCACCGCCGCCACCCTGTACGTCCAGCAGGTGATCGGGCCCGTCGACACCATGCTGTACTGGATGGACGAACTCCAGGTCGGCGGCGCCTCCATGGCCCGCATCCTCGGCGTCCGCGACGCCGCCGCCCCGGCGGCGGCAGCCCCGGCCACCGCCGCCCCGGACGAGGCCCCGCGGCCCGGCGGCCCCCGCGACGCCGCGATCGACGTCCAGGGCGTCCACTTCGCCTACCGGCAGCGGCAGGAGAGCCTCCGCGGCGTCGACCTGCACGTACGGCCCGGCGAGCGGCTGGCCGTCGTGGGACCCTCCGGCGCCGGCAAATCCACCCTCGGCCGCCTCCTCGCCGGGATCGACACCCCCGGCCGGGGCACCGTCCGCCTGGGCGGCGTGCCCCTGACACAGCTGCCGCCGGACGAACTGCGCCGCAGCGTCATCCTCGTCACCCAGGAGTACCACGTCTTCCGCGGCACCCTGGCCGACAACCTGCTCGTCGCCCGCCCCGACGCGGCCCCCGCCGACCTGGAGCGCGCCCTGCGGGCCGTCGCCGCCTGGGAGTGGGCGTCGGCGCTCGGCCTGGACCACGAGGTCGGCTCCGGCGCGGCCGAACTGCCCCCGGCCCGCGCCCAGCAGCTGGCCCTCGCCCGGCTGCTGCTGCTCGACCCGCCGGTCGTCGTCTTCGACGAGGCGACCGCCCTCCTCGACCCGCACACCGCGCGCACGGTGGAACGCGCCCTTGCCGCGCTCCTCGCCGGGACGGTCGTCTCCATCGCCCACCGCCTGCACACCGCCCACGACGCCGACCGGGTGGTCGTCCTGGAGGACGGCCGCATCACCGAGACCGGCACCCACGACGACCTGGTGGCGCGCGGCGGCGCGTACGCCCGGCTGTGGAAGTCCTGGCACGGCTGACGCGGCACAGGGCCGGCAGGGCCTCCGTCCCTCACCACGCCACGGGCAGCCGGTGCACCCCGTAGAAGCCCATGTCCTCGCCCAGCGGCACCTCCGACGGCGGCACGGCCAGCTTCAGCCCGGGGAAGCGCGCGAACAGCGCCGGGAACGCGATCCGCATCTCCGTGCGGGCCAGGTGCTGCCCGATGCACTGGTGCGCCCCGTGGCCGAAGGCGAGGTGCCCGGAGGCGGGGCGGGCGAGGTCGAGGCGGTCGGGGTCGGTGAAGCGCGCCGGGTCCCGGTTCGCGGCGGACAGCGACACCGTGACGGACTCCCCGGCGCGCAGCGTGCACCCCTCCACGACGACGTCCTCCAGCGGGGAGCGGGGCACCCCGAAGTGGAAGATGGTCAGGTACCGCAGCAGCTCCTCCACCGCGTTCCCGGCGAGCGACGGATCGTCCGCGAGCCGGGCCGCCTCGCCCGGGTGGGACAGCAGCGCGAACGTGCCGAGCCCGAGGGAGCCGGCGGTCGTCTCGTGCCCCGCCGACAGCAGGAGGGCGCCCACGCCGGCGACCTCCGCGGTGGACAGCTCGCCCCCTGCCGCGAGTGCGCTCAGCAGGTCGTCGCCGGGCGCCCGGCGCCGGTGCCGGGCCAGCTCCGTGAGGAACGCGTCCAGTTCGGCCATGGCTGCCTCGGCCTCGGCGGCGGTCGCACCGATCCGGAACAGGGTGGCGCTGTTGCGCTGGAAGGAGGCGCGCTCGCCGTACGGCACGCCGAGCAGCTCGCAGATCACCAGGGAGGGGACGGGCAGCGCGAACGCCTCGACGAGGTCGGCCCGGCCGCCGAGGGCGGCCATCGCCTCCAGGCGGTCCCCGACGATCTGCCCGATGCGGGGCGCCAGGGCCCGCGTACGGCGGGCGGTGAACCAGCCCATCAGGTGCCGGCGCAGCCGCGTGTGCTGCGGCGCGTCCATGTCGACGAGCCAGCCCGGCAGGGCGGGGCTGCCGTAGAACGGGTCTGTCCCCGGCCGGGCCACCGGCACCCGCTTCAGCTCCGAGCGGGCGCTGAACCGGGGGTCGGCGAGCACCCGGCGGGCCGCCTCGTGGCCGGTGACGAGCCATCCGAGGTGGCCGTCGGGGTAGCGCAGGCGGCTGACCGGGCCGCGGGTGCGCAGCGCCGTGAGCTCCGGCGGCGGGTCGAACGGGCGGTCCCGGTCGCGGGCGGTGGGGTGGACGGGAACGCGGCCGCTGTTCACGAGGAACCCCCCGGCCGCGCACCCGCTCCGGACCGCGGCCGGGCGTGCTCCCGGAGGAAGGCCCCGAGCCGCCGCACGCCCTCGTCGATCTCCTCCGGCTCCAGGTAGCTGCACGACAGCCGCAGCGTACGGGTGCCCCCGCCGCCCGGGTGGAAGGGCGCCATCGGCGTCCACAGCACCCCGTACCCGGCCGCGGACACCTCCAGCAGCCCGGCGTCCGCCGGCACGGGCAGCCGCATCCGGACGAAGAACCCGCCGCCGGGCCGGTTCCACTCCACCCCCTCCGGCAGCCCGGCCGCGCCCTCGCGGTCCAGCGCCCGCAGCAGGCGGGCGAGGTTGCGCCGGTACAGCGCGGACCTGGCCCGGCTCAGCTCGGCGAGCGAGCCGCCGTGCTCCAGCAGCATCCCGGCGATCAGCGCCTGGCACACCGGCGAGGTGTTGACGGTGACCGCGGTCTTCAGCCGCGCCAGCTCCGCCGCGAGCGGGACGGCCGCGGCCCCTGCGGTGGACACGGACTGGTCGGCGACGACGTAGCCGACGCGCGCCCCGGGGAAGCACACCTTCGCGAACGTCCCGATGTGCACGACCCGCCGCCCGCCGTCCAGGGCCTTCAGGGCGGGCAGTTCGGCGCCCGGGGGAGCGGTGAACCCGTACGCGTTGTCCTCCAGGACGAGGAAGTCCTCCTGCGCGGCCAGCTCCAGCAGCCGCGGCCGCCGCCCGGCCGCCATGCGGGTGCCGCCGGGGTTGGCGTAGTCGGGGGCGACGTAGCAGGCGCGGATGCGGCGCCCGGAGCGGCGGGCCGCCCGGCACGCCTCGGCCAGTGCGCCGACGTCGAGGCCGTCGGCGTCCTCGGGGACGGGCACCACCGCGGCGCCGAGCAGGCTGGCGGCGCTGGTGATGCCCACGAAGCACGGGTCGGAGACGGCCAGCACGTCCCCCGGGGAGGCGATCAGGGCGCGCAGCACGAGGAACATCGCCTCCTGCGCCCCGACGGTGATCACCAGCGCGTCCGGGTCGGCATCGATGCCCTGGTCGCGGCGGAGGGCGTCGGCGACGATCCCGTTGATCAGCCCGCGGGCCGGCCCGTACTCGTACAGCAGCCGGGCCGCCCGCTCCGGCCCGAGACCCGACGCGGCCGCGTGCGCGGTGAAGCGGTCCAGGTAGCGGGCGGTGTCCAGGCCCTCGTACGGGGCCGGGTGGGGGGCGCCGGGGGCGAAGGAGAGGGCGTCGGGGTAGCGGCCCATGATCTCGTTGAGGAAGCCGATCGACTCCAGGACCGGGTCCTGGAGCGAGGCGTGCAGCACGTCGCGGGGGAGGACGGTCATGCCGGGGCCCGTCCCGAACGCGCCCGGTAGCGCCCGGTCTTGGCCAGCACGTCGGGGCTGTGGATGCGGCGGGCCTGGACGACCGCGAACTCCGCCAGGTAGCCGCGCAGCAGCTCCAGGGGCTCCTCGGCCAGCGTCAGCATGGCCCGGTTGGCGGCCACGGCCGGCCCGGCCAGCTCGCGAACGGCCCGCTCGGCGGCCGCGTCGAGGGCGGCGGCCGGCAGCACCTCGTCGACCAGCAGGGCGGCCGCCGGGTCGGAGGTGTGGATGCGGCGCCCCGAGAGGATGACCTGCCGGGCCGTGCGGGCTCCGGTGAGGCGGGTGAGCCGCAGGTTGCCCAGGCCCGGGACGATGCCCTCGTCGGCGGCGGGCAGGCTCAGGAAGGCGCCCTCCTCGGCGATGACGCGGTCCAGGACGAGAAGGAGCTGCATGCCGCCGCCGATGGCGAACCCGTCGACGACGCCCACCCACGGCTTGCCGGCCGTGGCTCCGCCGGCGGCGGCCGGCCCCTCGCGCAGCAGGCCGCGGGCCAGCTTGTTGACGTAGCCGAGCTCCCGGCCGAGGAGGAACTCCACGAAGGAGATCCGGCCCGCGTGCAGCTCCTTGAGGTTGATGCCCGCGCTGAAGATCCGCCTCCCGGCGTGGCGCGGGTGGGTGACGGGCCCGCCGCGCAGCACGCCGACGCGGATCCGGTCGTCGAGGAGGGCCACGTCGACGGCGGTTTCGAGGTCGGCGATGAGCCGGTCGTCCTCCGCGTTGAGGCAGTGGCCGTTGCGGAAGGTGACGTACGCCCCCTCGCCGCGGCGTTCGAGCAGCACCGCGGGCAGCTCCAGCCGGTCCGTGCGCCGGAACTCCGCGAGGCGGGCCGCCGAGCCCGGCGCGGGCCGCAGCATGCTCTCGATCAGGTGCGTGCCCGCGGTCGGGGAGCGCAGCAGGGCGCCGAAGAAGATGCCCTGGTCGATCTCGCGACCCTCCTTGTGCGCCTGGAGGCCTGCGCGTTCCGCGCCGAGTCGGGCGGCGTCCGGTACGAGCCCGGGGAAGCGTACGGCGGCTTCCGCGGCCAGTTCGGGCAGCCGGGGGCGGCGCGTCCGCCCCGCGGTGAGCTCGTCGTAGACGGCGTCGGCGTGGCGGGCGAGGAAGGCGTGCCGGACCGCACGGCAGTCCTCGTGGAGGCTCTCGGCCCGCTCGGCCTCGGCGGCGGTCCGGTCGGGGCGGGCCGGCAGGAGGGCGAGCCTCCGCTCGGTCTCGGCGGCGTACCCGGCGAGCAGCTTGGCGTCGGCGGCGGGGTCCCCGCAGAAGCCCGGGTCTCCCGGGACGGCGTCGGGGTCGGGGGCGTCGGGGCCGCCGACGCGGGAAGCGCGGGAGCCGGGGGAGTCGGGGCAGGCCGCCGGGAGGTCCGCCTCCCGGCGCGCCGTCCCGTCACTCACCCGGCCCTCCCGCCGTGCCGCCCGGCTCCGCCGCAGCGTCCGCGGCCGCGGCCAGGCGGCGCAGTTCGCGGTCGCAGGCCGCCAGGTGGGGGCCCAGCGCCTCGTCGAACTCCAGGCTCTGCGCCTCCAGCAGCAGCTGCCGGCGGATCGCGAGCTCCCGGTCGGAGATCCGGCCCATCAGCACGGCCGCGGTGTGCGCGGCCTCCTCCGTGTCGTCCGCGAGCTGGTCGACCAGGCCCAGGTCGCGGGCCCGCACGGCGTCGATGTCGTCGCCCCACAGCACGATCTGCCGGGCGCGGGCCGCCCCGAGCTGCCGGGATATCCGGTGCACGGCCATCCCGGGCCAGAAGTGCCCGTCGTTGACCGGCGCGAGGAGCCGCAGGTCCGGCGACCCGATCCGGTAGTCGCTGACCAGCAGCAGGTCGAGGGCGGCCCCGCCGCACGCCCCGGAGGCGACGGCGATGCTCAGCGCGGGCAGCCGCTCCAGCCTCCGCACGGCCCGCTCCCAGCGGTTGATCTGCCGGATGTCCACCTCCCCCGGCCAGGCCCGCGTCCCGGCGGGCGCGTCGGGCAGCCGCAGCAGGACCACCGAGCCGTCGGCCCGCGCCTCGGCCCGGTCGCAAGCGCCGGTGACGGCGGCGGTCAGCTCGGGCAGCGGCTGCCGGGCGTCCAGTTCCAGGGTGGTGCACAGCCCGTCCGCGGGGCCGTCGGGCACGGTCCTCGCCGTCCCGTCGGCCGGTTCGCCCTCCGCGGGCGGCGGCAGCGTGTCGTGCGTCCGCATCGCAGTTCCCTTCGTCGTCGCGCCGCCGCCCGCCGTGCGGCCCGGGGTGCGGGTCACCACCGCGCCAGCGCCATCTCGATCGTCGAGCCGGGCCCCATCGTCATCAGCACCCCCAGGTCGCCGGGGCGGACCGCGCCCTCGGACGCCAGGCGCTGGTAGGAGAAGAGGAAGGAGCCGCTCGACAGGTTTCCGTGGTCGCGCAGCACGCCGGTGGTGTGCCGGACGTCGTGCCGGGTCAGCCCCAGGTTGACCCGGACGGAGTCCACGACCTTCTTGCCGCCGGAGTGCACCACCCAGTGGCCGATGTCCGAGGCCAGCAGCCCCGTACCGTGCAGCAGCCGCCCCAGCGCCGCCTCCGCGTGCGCGCCGACGACGTACGGGATGTCCGGGTCCAGCCAGAAGCTGAACTTTCCGTGCCCCTCGTCCCAGTCGTAGCGCATCGCGTCGGCGGCGTCGGGGATGATCCGGCTGGAGAACCGCAGCAGCGCCGGCGCCGGGGCCCCGCCCGCAGCCGGGCCGCCGCCGCCCGGCGCGGTGACGGCGACGGCCGCCGCGCCGTCCCCGAAGAGGCTGTTGACGACGGAGGAGCGCATCGTCCCGTCGAAGACGTACGCCGCCGAGCACACCTCCACGCACACCAGCAGCGCCAGCTCCCCGGGGTGCGTGCGGGCCCAGCCGGTGACCGCGCCCAGCGCGTTGAGCCCGGCGTTGCAGCCCATGCCGACGACGTCGAGGCGCGAGCAGTCGACGTCGAGGCCCATCTCCTTGATGAGCAGTGCGGAGAACCCGGGCGTCAGGAAGCCGGTCGATGTCACGCAGCACAGGTGGCGCACGTCCGACAGCCGCGCCCCGGTGTCGGCGAGGCAGTTCTCGACCGCCCGCCGCCCCAGCAGCAGCCCCTGCTCCGTGTGCTTGCGCAGCAGTTCGCCCTGCGTCTCCACCGCCCGCGAGCCGTCGGGGCCGGCGGCCGGGAGGGTCAGGCCGCGCCGCTCGATGGCGCTGTTCAGGAAGAGCGAGCGGACCCGGGGATCGGTGACGGCCAGCAGGTCGAGCAGCTCGCGCTGGCTGTAGCTGGTGTCGGGGACGGCCGTGCCGACCCCGGCGAGCCGGGCTGCGGTCCCCGTGTCCGGCAGGCTCATCCGAGGTAGTCCTCCAACCCGCCTTCGCGCACCGTGTCCAGGGTGAAGCAGTGGAAGCCCCCGCCGAACAGCCGCCGGTGCCGGTGCCGGACGGGAACCGCCGTGAAACCGTGCTTCTCCAGGGTCCTCGCGAGCTCCGGGCAGGCCTCGTTGACCAGCACCGTGTCCGGGCCGGCGGACAGCACGTTGAGGTCGATGAACGGGCTGGTCAGCACCAGGTCCTCGTCCTCGTAGCGGGGGAAGTTGTCGCCCTCCGGGGCGGGCGCGACGATCCGGTCCCACTTCCGCAGCGCCTCGGGCAGCTTCTCGGCGACGGCCTCCGAGCGCACGAGCAGGGTGCCGGGCCGCAGCGCGAGGACCATGCTGTCGATGTGGCTGTCGCTGAGCCGGTGCACGCGGTGGATCCGGAACCGGTCGCCCACGTGCCGCTCCAGCCAGTCGCAGGCCAGGGCGTGGTGCGCGGTGGAGACGTTGACGACGAGGTCGCGGCCGAGCCGCAGCACCTGCGCCGCGTCGAACATCATCTCGATGCCGACGTCGTAGGGGGAGGGGCTCGGCGTGCCGATGGGCTCCGTCGGGCCGCCGATCGTGCTCTCCCGGGCGTAGTCGAGGTCGAACGACGCGTCCGTCATCAGCGGGCGCGGCATCACCGTCCAGCGGGCGCCCTGCGCGAAGTACCGCTGGAAGACGGGGGTGAGGAACTGGGTCTCGAAGTAGCGGGAGCGGATCATCGGCGGCGTCTCGATGATCTCGTCGCCGAGGATCAGCGTGTTGTCGCGGATGTTCAGCGGCGGGACGACGGACGCGGACCACGCGGGGGTGCGCACCTCGCTGGTGCCGGGGTCGAGGTCCATCGGGCGGAGCACGGTGGCCCCGAGGGCGGTCAGGGCCGCCGCGATGCCCTCCAGGTCCTCGACGAGCTCGTCGACGTAGCGCTGCTTGATGGGCACCCGCCCCCGGCGGGACCCGTCCGGTCCGGCACTCCCCGGCCCGGCACCCCCCGGCCCGGCCCCGCCGACGGTGAGCCGCGGGTAGTACCACTCGGAGCGCGTCGTGTTGTCTCCGGCGATGTTGTCGTGGAAGAAGAGGTCGAAGGACAGCTCCCGCTCGTGGGAGGTGTAGTGCGCCGCCGAGCCGATGACCACCTCCTTGAGCGGGGACCATTCGTCGAAGCTGTTCAGCGTCATCGTGAGCTCCCTCGCTCGCTCGAAGTGCCCGTCCCGGCCGCCGTGCGCCCGGGCAGGGCGGGCAGCCCGGACCGCAGCGGCAGCGCCAGGGAGAGGTACTTGCCGTCCTCCTCCAGGCAGATGCCGTGCGCCACGCAGGAGCCGAGGAACTCCTCGACCTCCGCCCGCCCCACGGCCCCGCCGTCCGCTCCGGTCTCGCCGCCCAGTTCCCGGTGGATGCGGGCGGCGCTGCGCGGGGCGTCGCCGCACAGCTCGTAGGCCCGCGCCCGCCACCCGGCGAGGGTCGTCTTGCGGCGCCGGCCGCCCCGCGTGTCGAACAGGGTCAGCCAGTCCGGCCCCCGCCGGTACGTGAGGGTGGGCCGGTCCGCGGAGGCCCATTCCCGCCCCCACGCCTCGACGGCCTTGGCGAGCTCGGCGACGGCGTCCGGGGAGGCCACCTCCGGCGCCCGGTAGTCGAAGAAGTAGGCGATCCGGCCGTGGTCCAGGCCGGGCACCGGGAACGCCAGCCGGTAGGCGCTCTTCGGCCTGATCTCGCCCATCCCGAAGGACGGGTCGGTGAAGTACGGGCTGAACCGCTCCAGCCAGATCCTCCCGACGCCGGCGGGCGGCTCCAGATGCGTCAGCAGCGGTACGAGGGAGGCCTGGCCGGTGTAGTCCTCGTCGGTCTCGCCGGGGAAGCCGGCCAGCACGTTCCAGTCGACGCGGACGCCGTAGTAGTGCGCCCACTTGAGCAGCCGGACGTTGAGGAGCCGTGAGGAGCCCTTCCGCATCAGCCCGAGGACGTGCGTGCTGAGGCTCTCCAGGCCCGGCTGGATCTTCCACACCCCGGCCTCGGACAGCAGGCGCACCTGGTCCCGGGTGAGGTTGGCCTTCACCTCGAAGAACAGGGCGGTGTCCCACGGGGCCCCGCGCAGCCCCGAGCAGAAGGTGTCGAGGTAGGCCATGTCGAGGATGTTGTCGACGGCGTCGACCGCGAGGACCCGGTGCCGGCGCATCAGCTCCTCCAACTCCGCCAGCGCCCGCTCCGGGGACTTCGCCCGGTACTGCATGCCCAGCGCGTTGAGCCCGCAGAAGGTGCAGTGGTGCTTCGCACCCCACCAGCAGCCCCGGGAGAACTCCACCAGCAGCCGCTGCGTGTTGCGGCCGATCACGCGGTCCCGGCCGAGGGCGTCCAGGGCGGTGAAGTAGTCGTCGTAGTCGGGGATCGGCAGCTGGTCCATCTCGCGGGTGCGGGCGCCGGGGGAGGGGGTGGTCACCCGGCCGTCGGGGGTGCGGCCGCAGACGCCCGGGAGGGCGGCCGGGTCGGCGCCGCGCGCGACGGCCGCCGCCAGCCGGGGCAGCGTCACATCGCCCTCGCCGACGACCACGTAGTCGATGAAGTCGAAATTCCTCAGGTACTCCGGCCCCATGTCGCCGTCGTAGTTCGCGCCGCCGAACACGGTGATCAATTCGGGGCGGGCCTCCTTCAGACGGCGCGCGAGAGCCAGCGCGGCGACGTTCTGGATGAAGGTCGACGTGAATCCGACGATGTCGAATTCCGACCACATGCCGCGGGCGGCGAGTTCGTCGATCCACGCGGGAAGGCGGCGTCCGCGCAAATCGGCCACGCTGTCCCAGTCCGCGCCCGCTTCGGCGCACATTTCGGCCACTTCCGGGAAACGCAGCCGGTAATCCTCCACGTCCTCGGTCACCCCGAAGGCCGCCGTACCGAAGAGCCATTCGCCGAACAGGTGGACCCGTTCCGAAGGGGCCTCGGTGATCACCTCGTAAAGGCCCGTCCCCAGTTCGGCGGCCAGCTCCAGATTCGGGTAGACGCTCCGGGCGTCGTGGCCGAAGGAGCGGAGCGCGGCCTGGAGCAGCCCGCACTGGATGGAAGGGGTGTCCGTGCGCGCCCACGGCATGTTCACCAGCCCGATCCTCAGCGGCCTCGCCGGGACGCAGTCCGGTGGGAACAGGGGCTGGTCGATCAGTTTCAGCTCACCGCCGCCTGACACGATTCCTCCGTACGTCCGCTCCGGCAGGCCGGACCCCTCCCCGGCGGGCGGGGAAGGACCCGGGTCGCGCACTGGTCGGTCCGCGGCTCAGTTTCAGTCCTTGACGTTGCTGGCCGAAACGATGCCGATGTCCTTCACATTGCTGTCCGAGACGATCTCCGCGACATCCGCGTCCTCGATCTCGGTCCAGACGATTTCACGCTCCATGGTTCACCTCCCTCCTCATATCCGGACATGAGATTCCGTCGGTGAACGGTCAACGATCGTAGGAAGCCCGCCAGCGGCGAACAAGGTGGCGATCCGGCCACCGCGGCATCCGGCCGGGCGGCATCCGGCCGATTCCCGTGGGGCCTCGGAGTCGGGAGAGGCGCTCTTGACGGTTTCTCACGCCGGTTTTCACAATGGGCCGGTCCGGCCGGGCCGGATCGCCTCGCCCGCCGCCGGAAAAGGGCACTGCGACCACGGGGAGTACTGCCGGATGCTGCGACTGCTCATCGGAAACGACTGGAGCGAGGAACTGGAAGAGCCGGCCGGCACCGGCTGGGCCGTGCAGCGCCTGCTGTGGTTCGCCCGCGACGGGGACGTCCTCGTCCTGCCTGTTCCGCCGGAGGAGGAGTTCCTCTCCTACGTCACCTCCCTGACGGGCACCCGCCGCGACTCCCTGGAGGTCGTCGTCCCGCCGCCCGGCCGCCTCGGCACCGGCGCCCTCACCGCGGACCGGCTCACCGACCCGGCCTTCGTCGCCGAGCTGCGCAAGCGGACCGCCGGCCGGCCCGTCGGCGAGGTCTTCGCCCTGTGGCCCGACGCCGCCGTCGCGGCCGCCGCCGACGCCCTGGGCTGCCCCGGTGCCCTCGAAGGGCACGCCTTCCTCACGCAGAGCGGCGGACTCCTCGGCAGCAGCAAGGCCGTCTTCCGCGCCCTGGCCGCCGGCGTGGGCGCCCCCCTCCCGGACGGCGCGGTCTGCGCCGATCCGCGGCGCGCCGAGGAGCACATCGTCCGCCTGCTCGACGACGGATGCCCCGTCATCCTCAAGCAGGACTTCGGCTCCGGCAGCGACGGCAACGAGATCCTCGGCCGCACGGCCGACGTCGACCTGCGCGGCGCACGCGCCGTACGCGCCCTCCCCGACCGGGCGGCGGTCACCGCGTACCTCGCCGAGCGCTGGGACTGGCTCACCGTCGGCGGCCGCGACCGGTTCGTCGTCGAGCGCTACCACCCCGGCAGCCGCGCCTACTTCGCCGAGTACTGGATCTCCGACGCGGGCATCCGCCTCGGCGGCCACGGCGAAATGCAGTACCGCCCCCTGCCCAACGCCCAGGTCATGCCCGCCCCGGACCTGACCGCCCGGCAGCTCGACGCACTCCTCGACGGCGGACACCGCATCTCGCAGGGGCTCCGCGCGATCGGCTACCGCGGCATCCTCAGCGCCGACGCCGTCCTCACCCCGGAAGGGGATGTCTTCTTCACCGAGTACAACGGCCGAGCCACCGGCTCCACCCACATCTACGAGATCGTCGGCAAGCGGGTCGTCGGCCCGGGCTTCGGCACCGACCGCATCCTGCTGGAGCGCGTGTGGCCCCGGCACTGGGAGGTGCCCTCCTTCACCGACGCCCTCACCCGGCTCCGCGACTCCGGCCACGCCTACGACCCCGCCACCCGCCGCGGCGCGATCATCCTGGCCGCCTACCACCCGGGCCGCAAGGGCGTCATGCTCTGCTTCGCGGACGACACCGTCGAGGCCGCCCTCCGCCGGGAGGAACAGGTCGCCCGGCTCTTCACTCCCGCCGCCTGACCGGGCCCGCGCGGGGAAGCGGACCCGATTGCGTCGAGGGGGGGTCCGCGGGACCGGGCAGGGCGGTACGCTCCCGCTTCATCCGCTGCTCGCGAAGCGGGTGGGGAACCGTCGGGGGGTGGACGAGTTGGTGCTGGGCGACCGCTACGAGTTGAGCGTCGGGTGCCGGGTCAGCGTGGAGAGCCAGGGCAGTCTGACGACGGTGAAGTGGAGCGTGGCGAGGCTGTCGTCACCCGACATGCGCCGGCCGCGGGAGGGCGAGGAGCCGGTCGCCTTCTCGTGCCCGCGGTGCCGCAAGGACTTCACCGCCACCGTCGAGTGCGCCGCCAAGGCCCGGCGCAAGCGCATGGCCTACCTGGTGGTCGGCAGCGTGCTGCTGCTGTCGCTGCTGGTCACCCTCCCCATGGCCTTCCACCTCGGCGGGCAGGTCAGGGAGGAGGACGACCCCTCGATGAACCCCATGGCCGTCCTCGTGCCCCTCGTCGCCGTCGGGTTCGTCGCCGGGCTGACACTGTTCCGGTTCGGCCGCCGCTACGCGGGCATCAGGAAGTACCGCCTGGTCCGACCCGACGGGAAGCGGACGATCCTGGTCCAGGGGCACCGCTTCGACTGATCCGGCGGCCGCCGGACAGCTGATCCACCGTGTACGAGACCGCGTACCCGCCGGTGCGGCACGCCGAACGGCTCCGATCGGGAACGCGCGGGGCCCTGCGTACATCTATCAGTGCGGCGCGGTTCCGCAGGGGCCGCGCCGCACGTAACTGCACGGTGTGAGGGCAAGGCGGGGCTGGGATGAAGGCGATAACGGTGGCGGGCGGCTCTCCGGACGACCCGGAGCGCGAGAGGACGGCCGCGCCGGGGGCGGGCCGGGAGGCCGCGGACGCGGAACCGGACACCGCGGCCGCGTCGGCCGAGGCCGCGGCCGAGGCCGCGCCTGCCGCCGAGTCCCCCGAGGCGGACGCCGACGGTGACACGGGCGCCGCGCCCCCGGCACCCCCCGCCGGGGCACCGGACCGCGGGCCCGCCGAGGACACCGCCTCCGAGTCCGGACGCGAACCCGCGGCCGACCCCGACCCGTCGAAGGCCGCCGCCGCAGCCGATGCCGACGCCGACGCCGAGGCCGGTGCGCAGGCCCCGGCCGCCGAGGCGGGACAGGCGGACACCGCCGGCGACCCCGACGACCCGGCGGCGGCCGACACCGGGGCGGAGGGCGACGAGGCCCGCCCGCAGCCCGAGCAGGCGGCCGACCCCCGGGTAGCGGCGCCGTCGCCCGCTCCCGGGGACCGCCCCGAGGCCGAGGCGGCGGACGATCCCGCGGACTCCGCGGACGGGGCCCGCCCCGAGCCGGACGACGCGCCCGGGGGCCGCACCGCGGCCGCGCCCGAGGACGGCGCGAAGGACGACGCGACGCTGGTGTTCACCAAGCCGCCGCGCGGCCCGGCCGCCACCCCCGCCGAGCCGGCCGCGAAGCCCGGCACCGAGTCCGCGCCGCCCGCCGGAGCACCGGCGGACGGCGCCGGCGCCGGGGCCGAGCCCGCTCCGGCGGCCGCGGACGACGACACGCGGACCCTCGTCTTCCGCGCCCCGGACGCCGCGGCGCTGTCCCGGAAGCCGGAGCCGGAGCCGAAGCCGGGCCCCGCGCCCGCGGCGGAGGACACCGACGAGCCGCCCGCCCGGGGCGACCGGCCCGACGCGTCCGGCAGCGACGGCCGGAAGCGGCCCGCGTGGGCGCGTACGGAGGAAGCGGAGGAGGACGACCCCGAGCGCACGACCCGCTTCGCCGCCTTCCAGCCCCCCACCACCCGTGCGCCCGCCGCACCCAAGCCCGCCGCCCCGAGGCCCTCCGGCCCGGCGCCGACCGCCTCCCGCCCCCTCGCTCCGGCGCCGGGAGCGCCCCGCCCCACCACCCCCGGGCCCACCACCCCCGGGCCCGCCGCCCCCAGGCCCGCCGCCCCGGCGTCGCCGAACGCGACCCGGCCCGCCGCCCCGCGGCCGGCCCCCCGCCCGCAGCCCGCGGCCCCGGCCCCCGCCGCGTACCAGCCGCCGCCGCTGGACCTGCCGGCGGTACGGCTGCCGCACACGGAGGCCCGGCGCCGCCCGCTGCTGCGCAGTGCCAGGCTGTGGGCGCCGGCCGGGGTGCTGCTCCTCGCCGGGGGCCTCGTCGGCGCGCAGCTCCTGCGCCCGCTGCCCGCGCCCCGGCTCGTGGCCGCCGAGACCACCCGTACCGTCGACGGGCAGTTCTCCGTCCCGTGGCCCGCCATGGGCCAGGGCGCGGTCCGCGTCGCCGGCTCGGGCGAGGTCGGCTCGTTCGGCGAGCAGAAGCCCGTTCCGACGGCCAGCGTCGCCAAGGTGATGACGGCCTACGTGATCCTCAAGGGCCACCCGCTGCGCAAGAACGAGCCCGGCCCCTCCCTCACGGTCGACGCGAAGGCCGTCGCCGAGGGGAAGTCGGAGGACGAGTCCCGGATCGAGGGGCTCACCGCCGGCCAGAAGTTCAGCCAGCTGGACATGCTCAAGATGCTGATGATCCCGTCGGGCAACAACGCCGCACGCCTGCTGGCCCGCTGGGACACCGGCACCGACTCCGAGGCCGCGTTCGTGGAGAAGATGAACGCCGCGGCCCGGGACCTCGGGATGAAGGACACCACGTACACCGACCCCAGCGGCCTGGACGCCGGGACCGTCAGCACCGCCGCCGACCAGCTGAAGCTGGCCGAGGCGGTGATGAAGGACGAGGTGTTCCGCTCGATCGTCGCCATGCCCAGCGCGCCCATCAAGGGGCTGCCGCAGCCGCTGGTCAACAACAACACGCTGCTGACCGCGCAGGGCCTCAGCGTCCGCGGCATCAAGACCGGCTCCAGCACGCCGGCGGGCGGCGCGCTGATGTGGGCGGCGTACAAGTCGGTAGGCGACGAGACCCCGCTGATCCTGGGCACGCTGATGGAGCAGCGGGTGGAGGGCTCCGACCCGAACGCCACGAAGAGCCTGGCCCTGGTGCTCTCCAACAGCAAGAAGATCATCGAGGCGGTGCGCTCGGCCCTGGCATCCGCGCCGCTCGTCCGCAAGGGCGACGTCGTCGGGTACGTGGACGACGGGCTCGGCGGCCGTACGCCCCTCGTGGCGGCCAAGGACCTGAACGCGATCGCCGTCCCGGGCCAGCAGTTCAAGCTGACGCTGTCCCCCGGGGCGTCGCCGCTGCGGCGCGAGGCGAAGGCGGGCACCCAGGTCGGCACCCTGACGGCCGGCGAGGGCGACGGCGCGAAGAGCGTGCCGGTGGCGGTCCGCACCGCCCTGGAGGAGCCCTCCCTCGGCACCCGCCTCACCCGCCTGCGCTGACGCCCGCCGCGCCTGAGGCCGGTGCCTCGGCGGGATCCCCGCCGAGGCACCGGTGCCCTACTCCGAGCCGGTGTCGGGCGGGCTTCAGGGGCGGCGGCCGGTGGTGGAGGCGAAGCCCAGCCAGGTGTGGCGGTTGTTCCACCAGCACCAGCCGACCTTGGGCGCGTTGCGCCGCTCGCGGCCGTCGCGGCCGGTGCCGTTGCTGATCCAGATGGCCGGCGTACGGGCGTCGAAGCTGCCGTTCGGCTTGCGCAGGCGCGAGCCGATGGTCATGAAGCAGCGGTTGCGCTCCAGGACGGCGGGCTGCTGGATCAGCCAGTGGATGCCCTCCGTGAGCAGCAGCGGGGTGCGGTCCTCCCGGTGGAGTGCGGGCAGCGCCTCTTCCGGGCTCCAGTTGGCCATCCGGTCGCCGCGGTCGGGGCCGGCGACGAGGTAGAGGGGCGCGTCGGGCAGGTCGATGCCGTCCGGGGTGAACCGGTCGACGTCCGCCATGTCGGTGACGACGAACCCGGGCTTGTCCCCGCGGCGGAGCAGCGGGGCGAGGGCGGAGGCGGGCGCCAGGTCCGGGTGGACGGCCAGCAGGAGATCCCCGCCGTCGCCGCCGGCGGTGGCGGCGTACGCCCGCAGCTGTTCGGCGGGGATCCCGGCCTGCTCGGGCACCCCGAGCTCGATCAGCCGCTCGGCCTGCGCGTGCAGCGACGGGAGCGGGAGGGCAGCGGAAACGGTCTCGGGCAAGGGACTTCCTCGTCTTCGTGATCCGGCATAAAGGGGGGAGGGGGAGGAGCGCGGCGGGTGCGGACTCAGCGGCTCAGGCCCCGGAACCGCTTCACCGCGAGTGGGAAGAACACCGCGATCAGCGCCACCGGCCAGGCCACGGCGAGGAGTTCGGCGTGCTCGGCGGCCCAGGAGCCGCCGCCGGTGCCGCCGGGGCTGCCGACGAGGCCGCGCACGGCGGTGGCGGTCGCCGACAGCGGGTTCCACTCCACGACCGCGCCCAGCCAGGCCGGCATCGATCCGGGCGCGGCGATCGCGTTGGAGAGGAAGCCGACCGGCCACACCAGGATCTGCACCGCCTGCACCAGTTCCGGCTTGCCCGCGACCAGCCCCAGGTGGATGCCGACCCACAGCATCGCGAACCGCAGCAGCAACAGCAGCCCCACGGCCGCCAGGAAGGCGGCGGTCCCGTGGTGCCAGCGCCAGCCCATCGCGTACCCGACCGCGATCATCACGGTGAGGCCGACCGCCGACTGCAGCATGTCGGCGGTGCTCCGGCCGACGAGGACCGCGCCGGAGGCCATCGGCAGCGACCGGAACCGGTCGATGACGCCCTTGCCGAGGTCCTGGGTGACCGCCAGCATGGTCGCCTCCAGGCCGAAGGCCATCGTCATGGCGAGCATGCCGGGCACCAGGTAGGCCGTGAAGTCGCCGTCGACGCCCCGGCCGCCGCCGATCAGGAAGCCGAACATCAGCATCATCATCACCGGGAAGACCAGCCCGACGGCCACCTGCGCCGGCTCGCGCGCCCAGTGCATCAGCTCGCGCCTGGTCATCGTCCACGAGTCGGCGGCGGCCCAGCCCAGCCGCGTGCCCGTCCCCGTGCCCGTGCCGTGCGCCGCGCTCGCGCCGAGCACCGGACCCGTACTCATGCCGCGTCCTCCTTCTTCGTCAGGTGCATGAAGACCTCGTCAAGGGTGGGCCGGCGCACCGCGATGTCCCGCGCCTCGATGCCGGCCGCCTCCAGGGCCCGTACGGTCCCGGTCAGGGCTGCCATCCGGTCGGTGACGGCGGCGCTGACCAGGCGCAGGTCCTCGTCCACGACCGCCTCGCCCGGCAGGAGGGCGGCCGCGCGCGCCAGGTGGGCCGCGTCGTGCAGCACGACGTCGATGCGGTCGCCGCCGGTGGCCGACTTCAGCTCGTCCGGTGTGCCTTCGGCGATGGCCCTGCCGTGGTCGACGACCGTGATCCGGTCGGCGAGCTGGTCGGCCTCCTCCAGGTACTGGGTGGTCAGCAGGACGGTCGTGCCGCCGTCGACGAGCGAGCGCACCGCGCTCCACACCTCCGTGCGGCCGCGCGGGTCCAGCCCGGTCGTCGGCTCGTCCAGGAAGAGCACCTCCGGCTGCGAGATGAGGGCCGCCGCCAGGTCGAGGCGCCGCCGCATCCCGCCGCTGTACTGCTTGACGGCCTTGGGGCCGGTGTCCGCGAGCCCGAACCGGGCCAGCAGCTCGCCTGCCCGGCGTGCGGCGCCGCGCGCGCCGAGCCGGTGGAGCCGGCCGAAGAGCTCCAGGTTCTGGCGTCCGCTCAGCTCCTCGTCCACGGCGGCGTTCTGGCCGACCAGCCCGATGCGGGCGCGGACCTCGTCGGTACGGGTCCTGACGTCGGCCCCGGCCACCTCGACGCGTCCTTCGTCGGGGCGCAGCAGCGTGGACATGATGCGCACGGCCGTGGTCTTGCCGGCGCCGTTCGGGCCCAGGATCCCCTGGACGGTCCCGGCCCGGACCGTGAGGTCCAGCCCGTCCAGGGCCCGCTTGGCCCCGTAGCTCTTCCGCAGGCCTTCGACGAGGATCGCCGGATCGCGGTCGGTCACAGCAGAAGCCTTCCGTCAGTGGTCAAACTTGACTAGCGAACAAGAAGGTACGATGACCGAGTCGATTAGTCAAACTTGATTAGCACTGCATCGCGGACGCGGGCCCTCGCCGCCGGCGGCCCCGCCCCCGCCGCCTACGCTGGTCGAACCTGTCCTGAAGGGAGACGCCCATGTCAGCGATCCGGCTGCTGGTCCTCGGCGCGGTCCGCCAGCACGGACGCGCACACGGCTACCAGGTCCGCAACGACCTGGAGTTCTGGGGCGCCCACGAGTGGTCCAACGCCAAACCGGGCTCGATCTACCACGCGCTCAAGCAGATGGCGAAGGAGGGCCTCCTCCTGGCCCACGAGGTCGCCCCGAGCACCGCCGGCGGCCCTCCGCGCGTCGAGTACGAGATGACGGAGCAGGGCGCCGAGGAGTACTTCGCGCTGCTGCGCCAGTCGCTGACCTCGTACGACCAGAAGATGGACGTCCTGTCGGCCGGCATCGGCTTCATCGTCGACCTGCCGCGCGAGGAGGCCGTCGCGCTCCTGAGGGAGCGGATCGCCCGGCTCGACCAGTGGCGGTCCGCGGTCACCGAGTACTACACGCCGGAGAACGGCCCCGGGCAGCTCGGGCACATCGGCGAGATCATGAACATGTGGGTGCACTCGGCCGACAGCGAGGCCGCCTGGACCAACGGCCTGATCGAGCGGATCGAGGGCGGCGCCTACACCTTCGCCGGGGAGGGCGAGCCCTTCGTCGCCGTCCTCGCGGACGGCGAGCCGAACCCGTACGCCGCCCCCCGCTGAACGGGCCGTACGCCGCACGGGCACGTCCGGGCGGCCGAGCCCGGCTCAGCGGTACGGTGCGCCGCGCCCGCGCCCGCTCCCGCGCCCGTGGGGCGCGATCCCGCCACGCCCCCCGTGCCTGCTCGCGCCCCTGTGTACCCCGGCGCGCTCCGGCGTGTCCGGCGTCTTCCGCAGGCGGCGCACGCCCGTCCGATGCGGTGAAGACCGTGCGTGGCATATGCGAAGTGCCGTATGCCCCGCCCCAGCATGTCCCTTGCACTGCCGACCACCACCGTGGAAAGGGACCTCTGTGGCCGACGCCAAGAAGGAAAACGCCAGGAAGTTCGCAGGATCCGTCGGACTCGTGACCCCGCTGGAGGGGCCTGCCGTCTCCCCGGCGCCGCCGGCCGACGAGACGTGGCAGCTGCCGCACGGCAGCGCCCGCGTCTACTACGGCGAAGGCCGCCAGGGCATGGTCCGGCCGGTCGTCCTGGCCGACGGCTTCAACATGGGGCCGACCGACTTCGACCGGCTCTGGGACGGCCTGGAGAACGGCCGGTATCCCTTCGTCAGCGAGCTCCGGCGCCGCGGCCGCACGCTGGTCCTCGTCGGGTTCGACGAGCGCAGCGAGTCGATCCTGCGCAACTCCGAGACCATGACCGCCGCCATCCTGCGGACCGTCGCCGAGCAGATCGGCGACGCCCGGCTGGTCGTCGGCGGGTTCAGCATGGGCGGCATCGTCGCCCGCTACGCGCTCGCGCACATGGAAGCACAGCGCATCGACCACCGCACCGCCGTCTACGTGTCGTTCGACAGCCCGCACCGCGGCGCGTGGGTGCCGGTCGGACTGCAGGCCTTCGCCCACTACCTCGCCCAGACCGGCAACGACACCTACCTGCGGCAGATCAGCAGCCCGGCCTCGCAGCAGATGCTGTGGCGGCACCTCGACGCCCTCGACGGCACCCCGCAGGAAAGCCCGATGCGCCGCGAGTTCAAGGAGCAGCTCCAGCGCCTCGGCGGCTGGCCCCGCGTCCCGCGGCTGCTCGGCGTGGCCAGCGGCCGCGGCGACGGCTCCGGCAACGGCGTCCGCGCCGGGGACAAGACGCTCAGCTGCGCCGGACCGCTCTTCGACGGTACGCACTTCCTCGCCCAGTCCCAGGGCGAGAAGGCCGAGGTCGCTGTCCTGAACGGCCTCCTCGGCGGCCCGCACACCATCACCACGAGCGGGTTCCCCGAGCTGGACGGGGCGCCGGGCGGCACCCTCGAGTCCTTCGGCATCATCGCCGACACCCTCGCCTCCTTCGGCGAGCGCGTCGACCTCGTCCACCGGTCGGTGTGCTTCGTCCCGTCCGTCAGCGCGGTCGCCATCCGCGATCTCGACCAGCAGGACGACCTGTACGCCGACATCGACGACCTGCCCCCGGACCAGTCCGAGCTCGACGACTACATGCTCTCCACCTCCAACGACCCGCACAGCGCCATGACCCCCGAGATCGGCGAGTGGGTCCTCGACCGCCTGCCCGGCTGACCGACCCGACCCCCCGGCCCGCCCCGGCCCGGCCCGCAGGAGAGCGGCCCGGGGCGGGCCGGATGTGATGCAGGTCACAGCGCAACCCTGTCAGGGATCGCAAGGCCGTCCGGTTCAAGGTGCGAGACCACGCCGGACCACGGCGGATCCCGAGCAGACAGGAGCACGGACATGCAGCACCGCATCGTCGTCCTCGGCGCCGGCTACACCGGAGCGGTCGCCGCCGGCCGCCTCGCCCGCCGGCTCCACGCCGACGACGTCACCATCACCCTGGTCAACGCCGAGCCCGACTTCGTCGAGCGGGTCCGCCTGCACCAGCTCGCCGCCGGCCAGGAGCTCCGGCCCCGCCCGTTCGACGAGATGTTCGCCGGGACGGGCGTGCGGCTGGAGCTCGCCGAGGTCACCGCAGTCGACGTCGACCGCAAGGCGGTCACGGTCCGGGGCGGTGACGGGCCTGCGGAGCTGGCCTACGACACCCTGGTCTACGCCCTCGGCAGCGGCTGGAACGACGGCGGAGTCCCCGGCGCCGCCCGGCACGCCCACGAGGTGTCCAGCCGCCGCGGCGCCCTCCGGCTCCGCGAGCGCCTGGCCGCCCTGGAGGCCGGCCGGCCCGTGGTCGTGGTCGGCGGCGGCCTGACCGGCCTGGAGGCCGCGACGGAGATCGCCGAGGCCCGCCCCGACCTCGACGTGCACCTGCTCACCCGCGGCGCCCTCGGCGACTGGCTGTCCCGCAAGGGCCGCGACCACCTGCGGAAGGTCGCCGACCGCCTCGGCATCACCGTCCACGAACACACGCAGGCCGCCGCCGTCGCCGCAGACCGGGTGACCACGGCCGACGGGACGGACCTCCCCTCGGCGGCCACCGTCTGGACCACCGGCTTCGCCGTCCACCCGATCGCCGGCGCCACCGGCCTCGAACTCACCGACGGCGGGCAGATCGCCGTCGACGCCACCATGCGCTCGCTCTCGCACCCCGACGTCTACGCGGTGGGCGACGCCGCGATGGCCCTCGGCCCGAACGACCGGCCGCTGCGCATGTCCTGCGCCTCGGGCGTGCCGATGGCCTGGCAGGCCGCCGACGCCATCGCCGCCCGGCTCGCCGGCGTGAAGGTGCCGCACGTCCCGATCCGCTACTACCAGCAGTGCATCTCGCTGGGCCGGAAGGAGGGCCTCATCCAGTTCGTCACCGCCGACGACCGCGCCGTCGAGAAGGCCCTCACCGGCCGCACCGCCGCCCTCTACAAGGAAATCATCTGCAAGGGCGCGACCTGGGGCGTCGCCAACCCGACCCTGGGGATGCCGACCCGGCGCCGCCGCACCGCGCCCGCGGCGCAGACCGCGCCCGCGGCCGCCCCCTCCGGGGCGGCGGCCTGACCGGGGCCCGGCCCCGGCCGCGCCCCCGGCCGCGTACGGATGCGGGCGCGGACCCGCGGCGCGCACCGGCGCCACGGGTCCGCACCGGCCGTCAGCGCGGGGTGAGGAGGCAGAACTCGTTGCCCTCCGGGTCGGCCAGCACCTTCCAGTGGATCGAGGACTGGTCGATCCCGGGGTCGGTGGCGCCGAGGGCGCGCAGCCGGGCGGCCTCCGCCTCCAGGTCGTCCCCGCGGTAGGGGGCGATGTCGAGGTGGACGCGGTTCCACACCGTCTTGGCGTCGGGCGTCCGGACGAACTCCAGGTACGGGCCGACGCCTTGGGAGGAACGCAGCGACGCGTGGTCGTCGGCGGCCTCGGCCACCGTCCAGTCCGTCGCCTCGCCCCAGAACCGGGCCATGGCCCGCGGGTCGGCGCAGTCGACCACCACCGCGGCGATCGGCCCGGTGTCCCGGTAGACCGGACGGGGCTCCAGGACGCAGAACTCGTTGCCCTCCGGGTCGGCCATGACCGTCCAGGGGACGTCGCCCTGGCCCACGTCGGCGAGCACCGCCCCCAGATCCTTCAGGCGGCCCACCAGTTCGGCCTGGTGGGCGGCCGAGGCGGTGGCCAGGTCGATGTGCACCCGGTTCTTCACCGTCTTGGGCTCCGGCCGGGCGATGAGGTCGATGCAGACGGCCGACGGGTCAGGATAGGAGAAGCCCACCGGTTCGAGGTTCGTCACCCCGGGCGCCTCGCTGTCGACGCCCCACCCCAGCACCTCCGCCCAGAACCGGCCGAGCGCGGAGTCGTCCTGCGCCTTCATGTTGATCTGCACGAGTCGTGTTGCCATACCGCGGATCCTAGGCGGCGGTCTCGGCGGTCTCGCCGGCCGGAGGGGCGTGGACGGCGTTCACCGGCCCGCCGAGGGCCTCCGCCGGAACTCCTTCAGCGGCCGTCCGCCCCGTCGGGCGGCCAGCGCGCCGGCCCGTAGAGCCGCTGCACGGCCTCGATGTCCGCGGCGGAGAGTTCGCGCCGGCCGTCGCCGCCGGAGGCCGTCATCACGGAGTCGGTGTCGGCCGTCGTGTGGCCCAGCCCCAGGGCGTGCCCGATCTCGTGCACGGCGACGGCGTGGAGGTCGGTGAGCAGCCCGGGCCGGTTCGTCCACGTCGGGGCGTCGTTGAAGTGGACGTCGCCGGCGAAGGGTTCCGGTGCCGCCGCGGAGGGCGGCGGCCACGCATGCCCCAGCACCACCGCGTTGTCGTCGAAGGGCGGCGTGCCGAGGAAGGCGGGCGGATCGCCGTGCTCGCGGACCAGGAAGCCGACGAGGATGTCCACGCGGTACAGCCGGGTCAGCGCCTGCACGGCCCGTGCCTGCGTACGGTCGAAGGCCGGCCCGAAGCGGACCGCGAGCGCGAGCGCGTGCACGGCGCCGGAGGCCGCGAGCGGCGGGGGGAGGTGGCGGAACGTCAGGGGCGTCACCGCGGCCCAGGTGGCGAAGGCCTGCGCGACCGCGGAGGACGCCTGCGCCGGCGTCAGGTCGGAGGTGTGCCGCATGAACCCGTACGTCAGGTCCGTACGGGGCCAGGCGCGGATCGTCGGCACCGCCCGGGGCACCGCCGCGGCGCCCGGCAGGAGGTCCGGCACCCCGCAGCGCGGCCGCCGCAGCTGCGCCAGGGTGCGCTCGCCCGTCTCGCCGTCGGCTTCGAGCCCGAAGCACTCCTGGTACCGGCGCACCGCCTCGGCCAGCTGCTCGTCGTACTGGTCGGCGGCGCGCGGCGCGTAGGGTGCGTACCCCAGCCGTCGCAGGTACGCGTACAGGGCCGCGACCTCGGGGCCGTGGTCGCCCCTCTTCAGGGGCTGGAGCGGGGCCTTCGGCATCCGCGCCTCCCGGAGTCGGTGCGGCCGGCGGCCGGCACACGGGAACCCGGCAGCAGGGGGGCCGTCCGCGCAGTGGTGCTGCTTCCACGATAGGAGCCGCCCGAGCGGGCGCAACCGAGCGGCCGCCAAGCGCTCACTCCCCGCCGTCCCAGCCCCCGTCCTCGTCCCACTCCTCGTCCTCGCCGTCGTACGCGTACTCTTCCGCGACGTACGCGAGCGGCTCGGCCACCCATCCCGCGGCCAGCACGAGCCGGGAGGACCGCTGCACCGCGAGGAAGCCGAACGGCCGGTCGAACCGGACGTCGACGGTCCGCACACGGTACGGAGGCGCCGGCAGCAGGCCGGCCCCCACCGCCGCGAACGCGGTGACGGCGGCGGCCTCGAACCCCTTCGCGTGGAACCGCGCCACCGCCGCCTGCCGGCCCGAACCGATCAGGAGCGGCTCCCGGCTGACCCCGGGGAAGTGGCCGGCGGCCTCGCGCGTGCCGGCGGTCTCCAGGCCGAACAGGCCGGCCTGCTCCAGCAGGTCGTGCTCGGCGTCGACGGCGAAGGCGACGGTGTCGACGCTCAGCCGCGGCTCGGGCCGGTACGCCGCCCCGACGCCGACCCGGAGGCCCGGCCCCGGCGTTCCCTCGGGCAGGGAGAAGCCGTCCACCGAAGGCACCGCCCGCGTCGCGGCAGCGATTCCGCCGGCCAGCACCTGCCCGGCCGGGGCGTCCGCGGAGCCGAGGACGAGGTGGACGTCCACCCCTGCATCGCCGACCACCTCCAGTACGGTGACGGGCCCGGCGGGCGTCCCCGCGACCCGCACGCGGTGCAGCAGCGAGGTCGTCCGGAGCAGCCGCACCACCTCCCGGCCGGCCCACGGCCCCTCCCGCAGGGTCCCGGGCCACTCCCGGAACGGCCGTATCCAGCGCAGCCGCAGCGCCAGCGCCGACGCCAGGACCAGCCGGGTGTCCTCGGTCAGCTCCACCGGCATCCGCTCGACGAGGCCGCCTGTCCGCGCGGCCGCCCACTCGTCGAGCAGCCTCCGGTCGGCGGCCGGATCGCCGCCGAGCGCTCCCCGCGCCCCCTCGGGCAGCCGGGCCGCCCACTCCGGTTCGAGCGGCAGGTCCGCCCGCGTCCACAGCCCGGCCGCGGCCTCCAGCCCCCGTACGCGCCCCAGTGCGGCCAGCAGCTCCCGGGCCGCGCCGGCGGCCCGCCCGGCGGGTATGCCGAGCGCCTCGGCCAGTTCCGCCCGCGCCGGCCCGCCGGCCCCGTCCGCCAGCAGCGCCAGCAGCGGCCAGACCCCGGCGGCGGTCAACACGGTCCCCGTACGCCCGTCGGCCGCGACAGCGGCCTCGGCCCAGCGCCCGGTCAGCCGGTTGACCGCCCGAACCGTCGCATCCCTTGTACTCATGCGCGGAGCCTACGGCCGCCCCGCCCCCGCCCCGGAACGCTTTTCCGCGCCCCGGGGCCTCAGGACGCCCTGGTGTACCGGGAGGCGGCTCCTTCCCGCTTGTAGGCCTCGACCCGGTGCCATGCGTCCGCCCACTGCCGGATCTCCTGCTCCCGGGTCACCCCGCAGGCCCGCACGAAGTGCAGCAGCACCGTCTCGCTGCACCCGCGCCGGCCCTTGAGGACGTCCCCGATGGTGGTGCTGGGCAGGCGGCTCACCCCGCCGGCCCCGGGGACGGCGGCGCGCTCCTCCAGCGTGCGCAGGGTCGGCTGCCCTGCGGCCAGCCGGAGCTCCCGCATGGCCTGGAGGAGGTCGGCGGGCTCCACCACGTAGGGAAGGGCCGGCGCGCTCCTCGGCAGGGCAACGGCGGTGCCCCGCGCGTCGACGGCCGCCTTCGCCGCGCGCTGCCAGAGCTTCTTCGCGTCGGCCACCGAACCGCCGCAGCACCGGACGTACGCCTCGACGGTCCTCCACGGCGGGAGGCTGCGGCCCTTGTCCGCCCGGCACAGCGCCGCCACCGAGGCGGGATGGCCCATCTCCTTCGACGTCTGCGCCATGCGGCTGTAGGAGAACCAGGACGGGCGGAGCGACCGGAGCCACTCCGCCAGTTCCTTCCTGGTCACCTCAGCACGGGCGCTCGTCCCGCGCCCCACCGCTACCGCGAGCGGCGGGAGGGGAGGACCTGCACCAGCCGGCGGACCAGCTCGATGCCCAGCAGACCGCCGACGCCGACGGTGATCGCGGCCGTCTGCAGGCCCGTCCCGGCGAGGACCAGGCCGGTGACGGCCCCGAGGACCAGCACCACCATGACGGCGGGGACGGCGGGGATCAGCGGGGAGGGGGAGGCGGCGCGCTCCCCCTGTGCGTGCGTGTTGTCGTTTGCCCTACGGTTCACAGTCACCTCGCGGCTGGTAGCCAACTCGACGGGTGCCGCTGCAATCTGACGGCCTGCCAGGACCGTGAGACCAGACACCTCCGGCAAATTCTTTCGGCCCGCAAGCCCCGCGCATAGCGCGTGCGAGCCGGCGAACCGGGACACGGAGGGGGAACGGCCCGCGAGCACGCCGCCCCCACGCCCCCATCCCTTCCCCTGACCTGCAGCGGAGCGGGAGCGAGCGTTCCACGCAAAGGTGGGACGAACTGAAACGGGCGGTAGCGGGGCCCCGGGGGGCTGAGGCACTCTCTCTCTTGTTCGCGCACACACCGTAGTTGAGGAGAGGGTCATGCAAGGGCCTTAGGGGTGCCGTATGGCCGCACTGTTCCGGGGGGACGTACGACTTCCGGAAAAGGCCTGCCCTCCGTCCCGTCACGGATGCGCACCGTGGCCCTGGAGCCCTCCCCTGCCCTCTCCCCGTCCCACCTCGGCCTTTCCGGCCGGTAGCCAACTCGACACGCACCACACCGGGCCGGAACCCGTGCCAGCGGGTTCCCCCAAGCACTGGCGCCGTCAGGCCCTGGACCCCCAGGCCCTGACGGCGCTGCTGCGTGGGGGCCCGCAGGCCGGGCACTGCCGCGGCCTTCCGGCCCCGCACCTGGCGGCGGCCTCGGCTCTGCCGGCGGCGGCCCGTGCCGGAGCCGGTGCCCTGTACCCCCCGATGCGCGTTCGGTTAGGGTGACCTTGCCTGGCTGCAGGTTCGGGAACCGCTGCCGCAGGTGGCACCCCATGGAACGGAACAGTCAGAGGCAGGGCGCAGTGAGAGACGACGGCCGGGCGCATGCGCGCCGCGCCCCCGCGGGGACGGAGCACCCATGCGGGTGACAGGCGTTCCGTGCGCCGCCCCGGCGACCGGGACGAGGCGCCGTGGATAAGATCGCGCTCACGGCCGGAGCCCTCTACGCCATCGTGCTGCTCCGCGCAGGGGGAACCTTCGCCGTCGGGTGGCTCGCCGGCGCCGGCGCCCGGCGCAGCCGGTTTGCCGAGCGGATCTCCTCGGCGAAGTTCCAGCGGGTCGAGCGGGCGATCCAGCGCTGGGGCGCCCCGGTGGTGGCCCTCTCCTTCCTGACGGTCGGCTTCCAGACCGCCGCGAACCTGCTCGCGGGCAGCATGCGCATGCCACTGGTGCGCTACCTCCCCGCCCTGTTCATCGGCGGCGCGGCCTGGGCGCTGATCTACGCGACCGCGGGGCTCGGTGTGCTCCAGGTACTGGGCCGCCTCTTCGCCGGGCACCCGGCCCTCGGGGCGACCGCCGTGGCCGTCCTCGTCCTCGCGGTGTCCGGGACGGTCGCGTACCGCAGACGCAGGGCTACCTCGCCCCCACCCCCTGCGAGGGACGAGCCCTGAACGGCTCCTGCCGGGCCGGCGGCACCCCCGACCGACACCAGCGGTCCCGCTCCCTCCCCTGAAACGGCGGGACAGCCGCAGCCGACGGGCGCCGGCGGCGCCCGGGGGGCCGACACGCTCGCGGAGGCGGCCGCGCTGAGCCGCGAGTACGACGGCATCGTCGCGGCGAACGCCCTGGTCGCGGTGGACGACGAGCACGACCCGGAGGGCGGCAGCACCGCCTTCGAGCGGGCCCACGTAGCCGCCCTCCTGGCCCGCGCCCACGAGCACCTGCAGGAACTGGACGACGCCTTGGACCGCCTCGCACAGGGCCACTACGGCCCGTGCGAGAACTGCCGCAACCCCATCCCGCCGGAACGCCTGGAAATCCGCCCGGCAGCCGCCACCTGCGTCGACCGCGCTTCCTCACCCCCGCACTCCCTCACCGCCCGCCGCACCCTGCACGCCACGAGCTGACTGTTCCGACGGCCGTACACGCTCCCCTCGTGCCGGGGGTGCTGTCGCGGGGCCGGCCGGCCGCCCCGGGCCGATACGGGACAAGTACGGGACAGCGACCCCATGAAGACCGGGACCGCGTTCCGAGATCCTGGCGGCGTGGCTCCGGAGGGAGCCGACGAGAGGAGATTCTGATGCCGCAGTTGGAAATCGAGTTCCCGGCCATCGCGCAGAACTGGCTGGCGGTCGAGAACGTCCCGCAGATGAGCCGGGACGCGGCGGAGGAGCGCGCCTGGGTTCCCGCGTACTGGGCGACCCCCGCCGCCGCCTGATCCCGAGACCGGACCGGGGGGCGCCAGTTCCGGGCGCCCCCCGGTCCGTTTTGCCCGCACACCCCTCTTTTTCCTTCTCCGGACTACCTGGACGGTGCTTCGATGTCGCCTACAGCCTCACGTCATTCCTCCCGGGGGAAAATCGACCGCGTGGACGCCCTGCTCGTCGCCGACGGCCGGTTCGGTGATTCCCGGGCCATCGGGGAGCGCAACGCGGCCCGGTTCGTCCTCGGCCTCCGGCTGATGGCGCAAAAGGAGACCCGCCATCCGGAGGTGTTGCACCGGCTCTCCCGGCTGAGCCGCGAAGAGCTGCTTCCCCTGCTCGGCGACCCCGTCCTGCGCAATGCGTTCGAGGACGACATGGCCAAGCTGGAGAACGGCCGTCCCGACGCCCTGGGTCTGGCCGCCCTGGCCGCCCGCCTGCCCCTCGGCACGGACGGCCTGGGGCCGTGCGAGCGCATGGCCACCCCGCACGTGAGGCCGTGGCCGGAGTACGGGCCCGCATGGCTGTGGACCGAGATGAACCCGGCCGACCGGGTCCCGGGCGAGCTGTCGGTCCGGCTGCGTCGGCTCTACGACGGCAGCATCGAGGGCGGGCCCGCGGCGGACCCGGTCATCCCGTCACCCGACATGTGCCGGCGGCTGTCGCGCGGGGCGGACCTGCTCACACGGCTGCTCCCGCAGGTCGGGCCGAGCGTTCTGCGGCACGTCTCCGTCGTGGGCTTCACCCGGGGGGAATCGGCCGACGGCCCGCTCCAGTCGCTCTCGGGCGGCGACCCCCTCCCCTCGGCCATTCTGATGGCCCCGGAGCGCCTGACGGACCCGTGGACGGCCGCGGAAACCCTCCTGCACGAGGGCGTCCACCTCAAGCTCTTCGACGCACTGCGCTCGGGGGCGCTCCTGCGTGCCGCCGACCTGTCCGTGCCGATCCCGTGGCGGCAGACGCCCTGGCGGCTCGTGCGGGTGCTCGTGGCGCTCCATTTTTACGTGCACATGCTGGTCTTCCAGGAAGCTGCCCGGCACGCGGACGACACGCTGAGGGCCGAGTTCGGCGACCCGCCGGCCGACGAGGTCGTCGACGAGGTGAGCCCGGACACGGAGGCGGCCCGCGACGGCACCTACGGGACGAGCCTGGAGCGCGCCCGCTACCTGGCCGGATACGTACTGGCGCTCCCGGAGGACCACCTGACGGCCGACGGCCGGCGGTTCCTGCACTGGCTGCTCGACGCCCTGAACCTGGTGCACGAAGACTCCGGGATCACGCCGCCCGCGGGGGTGGCCGGCGTGGTCCCGGTACGACCGCCCGCGGCGACCGGGCAGGCGGCGGTGGTACGCCGCTCCGCCCGTGCGATGGCCCGGCCGATGCCCGAGCAGGGGGAACTGCTCGTGGTGAACACGGACACCGCGGCGATGCACTGGCTCAACGCGCGTTCCTGGCTGATCTACTCGCTGTGCGACGGACGGGACGCGCACGCCGTGGCGGCGGAGTACGGGCGCCGCTCGGGAGCGGCCGGCGAAGCGGCGCACGACCATGTCGCCGCCTGCATGTCGGAATTGACCGCGGCGGGCCTGCTCGAGTGAGGGGAGCGGAAACCTGTCGCGGCGCCCCGGCCGGAAATCCGGCACGGACCCGGGAAACCGCCGGATCGATCCCTTTCGGCCCCATCGTGGAGGGGAAAAACGTCTCCACGGTGCATTTCCCGTCATGGGGCCCCCCGTTCACTGAAATACCGGGACACGGTCGGGACATCTGCCTCAGGAATGCAGGACGCGAAATCCGGGATGATCGTCTCGTTCCATTCGGTTCCACACAGATGTGAGGAGAAAGACCCATGCCGGTTTCCCTGGCAACCCCGGGAGTCCAGGAATTCGATGTCGACGAGTTCGACCTCGACGTGCGCATCGCGGTGAACGCGGACATCCCGTCCGTCGAGGGCGGGTTCAGCAACTGGTACTCCTGCAAGGGCTCGTGCGCCTCGTACTGCTGCGACGGGCTCGGCAGCCTCCGCTGCACCATCAACCCGTAGTAGACGGAAGAGCAATGAGCGGCCTGCCCTTCCCCGGGCAGGCCGTTCTCCATGGGAAAGGGGCGACCCAAGTGTCAAGCGAGCGGGTCTTCGTCATTTCGCCGCGCAAGAGCGGAACGCATCTGGTTCAGGAACTCCTTGTACACCTCGGCTACCGCGTGTACGGCGAACCGGTACCGCCGGACGGAGGCCGTCCCGCCTTCAGCATCCGGGAACGGATCGAGATGGCAGAGAGGTTCCTCGACCCCGACGAGTTCGCCGCACTCGACCACGTACGGGACCGGGAGGCCTTCATCCGCACGACGGACGAGGCCTGGCTGCAGCTGGCGTGGGCCTGGCAGACCCGCCTCGCGGTCGCCCCCCTGGCCCATGTGGAGGCCATAGCGCCCGAGGCGCGGTTCGGTCCGAAGATGCGCCCCGAGATCTGGACCGCTCCGTTCTCCTCCACCCCGGCCGGAATGAGCTGGATCTTCCACTCGGTGGACGTCTGGCGGATGGACAACACCTTCCTGGCCGAGTGGGTCAACACCGGCTCCCCCAGAGTGATCCTCAACTACCGGGACCCGAGGGACGTCCTCGTCTCGCTCGTGGACTTCTTCTCCCGCAGCAACGGACTCAGGTTCCTGAGGTATCCGGAGTCGGCCGTCTTCGGCCCCGTCCTGGAGTCGATGGAGGACTACGGCAAGAAGCTGGACTACGCGCTGTCCGACCCCCGGATGCCGCTGCTGTCGGACTTCGAGTCCGCCATCAGCTTCCTGCACCACCCGAACGTCTGCCACGTCTCCTTCGAGGAACTCGTCGGCCCGCAGGGCGGCGGAACGCGCACGGCCCAGCTGGCTGCCGTCAAGCGCGTCGCGGACTGGCTGGAGCACGACATCGACCCGGCGTCCGTGGCCGACTGCCTCTTCAACCCGCAGTCCTTCACCCTCAACAAGGGCCGTACGGGACGCTGGCGGGAAACCTTCTCCCCGGATCACGTGGAGCGGTTCGAGGCCCGGTTCGGGCACCTCCTCGACAGCTTCGGCTACGCACGCGGAGCCGCTCGGTGATCACCGGCCCGCTTGCGGAACAGGCGCGGCGCACCGCACGCCTCATCACCTCGCGCCTCGCCGACCCCGCCCACGTCCGGGCGAGCGTGTCCGCGTCGATCGAGGACCCCAACACCCCCGGCCCGCGGCAGGCCAGCTCCCTGCTCGCCGGCGACGCCGGCCTGGCGCTGCTGCTGCGCATGGCGTCCGATGCCGACCCCGGGGCGGGTTGGCACCGGGACGCCCACGAGCGGCTCGTCAGCGCCGTACGGAGCACCCACGACAACCCCATGGCCGAATACGGCCTCGTGGCGGGAACGGCGGGCCTGGCCCTCGTGCTCGCGGACTTCGCCTCGGCCGACCCGCGCTACCGGCACAGCCTCGGCGCTCTGCACACCCGCCTGGGCGAGCAGCTGCGCGAGCGCGGCCATCGGCGCCCGCAACCCCCTGTGAGCGTGGCCGCGTACGACACGCTGCAGGGAGCGGCCGGCACGCTCGGCTACCTCGTGTCCGTGCCCTCACCGGACGACGCCCTGCGCGACGGCATCCAGGAGCTCGTGGACGAACTGGTGGGAGTCTGCACCCCCGCCGCGACGCAGACCGAGCCACGCTGGGTCATCCCGCCCGAGGACTACCCGCTGCCCCGGGAGCAGGAGGAGTATCCGCACGGGTACATCAACCTCGGCCTCGCCCACGGCGTCCCCGGACCGCTCGCCGCACTGTCCCTCGCCTGGCGGGCCGGGTACCGGCGCCCCGGTATGCGCGAGGCCATCGCCAACGCGATCGACCTGCTGTCGTCCACCGCCGTCGAGGACGGCTTCGGAGCCGACTGGCCCAGCGGCGTCCCGCTGGACGCCGAAGGCCGGCGCACCCCGGCCCGGCACACCGCCAGGACGGCCTGGTGCTACGGCGCCCCGGGCATCGCCGCCGCCCTGCTCGTCGCGGCAGAAGCGCTGGAGGACGACCGGCTGCGGGCCTGCGCCGTCGCCGCGTTCGAGGCGGCACTGCGGCGGTCCGAGGACCGCCTCCACACGCTGCCGCCCACGATCTGCCACGGCCTGGCCGGCCTGCTCGCGATCTGCCGGGTCTTCGCCTGCACCACGGACAGCGCGTACGCCAGGACCGCCCTCCCCGTACTGGCGGACCGGCTGCTCGGGTGGTGCGACGAAGGCCTGGCCTTCGGCGTGCAGAACCGGGAGGAGCCCGGTCTCCGGATCGACAACCCCGACCTCCTGTGCGGTGCGGCCGGCGTTGCCGCGGCCCTGTGGAGCGTGTCATCGCCCGTCTCGCCGCGCTGGCAGCGCTCCCTGCTCATCGCCTGACCACCACCTGCGGAAAAGAGTGACCCCATGAGCCTGTACACCCCCGCGGGATTCTTCCTCGTCCGCTCTCCGGCGCTGCCGCTCGACCCCTACGTCGAGGCGCTCGACGGCCGCGGCCGACAGGCCCGCGACCACCTTTGGACACTGGGGGAGCAGCCCCTGGTGCGGCAGGCCATCGGAGTGGCCAGCCGCAGTCTGGCCGCGGAACTGGACAGGAACACCCCCGGAGCCGGCGGCCGGTCCGCCGACCGGATGCACTCCTCGCTGCTGCGCTACCTGTCCAGGATGTGCTCCAGGCCCACGCCGTACGGCCTGTTCGCGCAGGTGGCGGTTGGCCGGTTCGGGGAGGCCACCACGCTGGCACGCGCCGGTGAGCGCCCGGCCGCAAGCAGGACCCGCGCGGACATGGGGTGGCTCATGGAACTGGTCAAGGAGATGGAAGCCGACCCCGCACTGCGCGGTGAGCTGACGGTCCGCGCGAACCCGCTGCTCCAGCACATCGCAGGCCGGATCACGCTGCCTGTGACCCAGGCCCCGGGGACGGCGGACCGGCAGTCGAGCAGCGTCCGCGCCACCCGGGTCGTGACCGCGGCCCTCACCAGGGCGGCCGGCCGGCCGCGCGGGTCCGACCTGATCGCCGCGATGGCCGGAGAGTTCCCCACGGCCCCGCCGGAGAAGATCAGGCAGCTGGTGGACCGGTTGTGGGACCTGGGCATGCTGACGAGCGACCTCCGCCCGGCCCCGACCCACCCGCACCCCGAGCAGGCGGTCCTCGACCGCCTCGAAGGCATCCACCATGCAGAACGCCACCGCCGGGCGCTGCGCCGCACGCGGCAGCTGGCGACGGCCGCCGACCAGGCCGGTCCCGACGGCGGAGGCGGCCGACTGCTGGCGGAGCTGGCCGAGCACCAGAGGACGGTCGTGCCGGGGCACACCCAGGCCCCCTTCCACGTGGACGCCCGGCTCGATCTGCTCGGCACCACGCTCCACGCCCAGGTCGCCTCCGAGGCCGCGGACGCCGCCGAGGTCCTGCTGCGCCTGGGCGGGCAGGCCCCCCGGCTCCACCACCTCGCCGTGTACCACAGGGAGTTCCTGGAGCGGTACGGCCTCGGAGCCGAAGTGCCGGTCCTGGACCTGCTGAGCCCCGAGACCGGCCTGGACGCCCCGGAGACGTACAGGTTCCCGCCCCGGGCCCTGCCCCTGACCCCCGCCCCGCGCAACGACCCGCGGGAGCAGGACGCCGCCCTGGCCGCCCTCGCCGCCGCCGCGCTCCGCCAGGGGCAGTCCGAGGTGGAGATCACGGACGACTTCCTCGAGGCGTGGCGCCCCAGGGACGAAGGGGGATCAGGTCCGGACGCCCGCCCGTCACTCGACGTCATGGGACAGGTGGTCGCCGGATCGCGGCAGCAACTGGACTCCGGCGACTGGAAGTTCGTACTGAGTACGGGCTCCATGCGGGACGGCGGCCGATTCGCAGGGCGGTTCTTCGACCTCCTCGGTGAGGACTTCCGCAAAGAGCTCCGGGAGTACGCCGCGGCCGAGGAGGAACTGTGCCCGGGCACGGTCTTCGCCGAGCTCGAGTACGCCCAGATGGAGGCACGGCGGGGGAACGTGGCCATCCACCCCCCGCTCCGCCGCCACGAGATCTGCGTCAACGCCACGCCCACGGAGGGCGGTGTCGAGCGGATCGACCTCTCCGACGTGCTGGTGGGGGCGACGCGAGACCGCTTCTACCTGCGGTCCGCCCGCCACGGCCGACAGCTCCACGTCACCCAGAGCCACCTCGTCAACTGGGGCAGCGCGCCCAACGTGTGCCGGTTCCTGCTGGAGGTCTCGGAGGACGGCTGGGCCCCCCTCGCCGAGTTCTCCTGGGGCTCCCTCGGCCGGGCACCGTTCCTGCCCCGCGTGACCAGGGGACGGATCGTGCTCAAGCCCGCTCGCTGGCTGTTCGGCTCCGACGTTCCGGGCTCTCCCGCCGACTGCGCGGACGCCGCGGACGGGGACGCCTTCCTCGACGCCTTCCGCGCATGGCGGCAGACCTGGCGGGTACCCCGCTGGGTCCACCTGAGCCTGTTCGACCACCGGCTCCTCCTCGACCTGGACAATCCCCTGTGCGCGGAGGAGATCCAGCGCGCGCTGCGCACGTCCTACGGCCCCGGCGGCCCCGGCGCGCTGGTGCTGGAGGAAGCCGTGGCCGATCCCACGAAGCCGTCGTGGCTGCGCGACGTGGACGGCCGCTCCTACGCGAACGAGATCGTCGTACCTCTGCTGGCACGCAAGACGGCGGTGGAGAGGCCGCTGCCCGCCATGTCACCGGCAGCCGCCGCGACGCTCCGCGAGCGGGGCGCCGACCCCGCCGGTGCCAAGCGCCGCACGGCCGGCGGCGACTGGACCCACCTGAAGCTCTATGCCGCTGTCGCCCGGCACGACGACATCCTCGCCGACGCCCTGCCCGCGCTCGTCCGGGGACTGCGGGACGAGGGCCTGATCGACCGGTGGTTCTTCATCCGGTACGCCGACCCCCACCCACACCTGCGGATACGCGTCCGCAAGGCCCCCGGCGCCGCAGTCGCCGCGCCGCTCACCAGACTCGTCGGCTGGGCGAAGGAGCTGGTCGACGCAGGACTCGCCTCCGACCTGGCGGTAGCCTCCTACGACCGAGAGACCGAACGCTACGGCGGCCCGCTCGCCATGGACGCCGCCGAGGCGGTCTTCGAAGCGAACAGCGACATGGCGACGCGCCTGCTGGGCCTGCTGCGCGGCCGCCCCGGCATCGACACCGACACCGTCACCGCCTACGCACTGGACGTGCTGCACCGCCAGTGGGCGCCCCCGGGGGAAACCGCCGCAGCTGCGGTCAGGGACGTACCGCCCGCCACCCGCGACCTGTTCCGCACGGTGCGCCGCACCCTGGGCGACCTGATCGCACCGTGGGACGCACATCCCGATCCGCCGGCCCGGCAGTGGTCGCACGACCTCGCCGCGGTGCTCGCCCGGCAGGCCCCGGCGGTGGCCGCCGCGGGGGAACGCGTCCGTGACCTGGCGCGGTCCGGACATCTGGTCGGCACGGAGCACGAGATCCTCGACAGTCTCGCCCACATGCAGTTCATCCGGCTCGTCGGCCTGGACCGGGACCGTGAGATCCGCAGCCACCACCTGCGGGCGCTCGCCCTGCGTGCCGTCCAGGGCCGTCCCGGTGCGGGCGGGGGGCGACCGTGATCCGGCTCGCGGCGAGGTCGCTGCGGCTGCTGTGGCGGACCAGCCCCCGCCAGGTCGTGTCGGTGTCCGTCCTGTCCACGGCCTCGGCACTCCTTCCCGCAGTCCAGGTGTACTTCACCGCCCGGATGGTGCAGGCCGTGGCGGACGCGGCGGGCCGGGGGGCCCCGGCCGCGCCGGCGCTCACGGCGGGCGGCTGCCTGGCGGGCGCGGCCGTCGCGGGCCACTTCCTCGCGGTCCTCCACGACCACCAGCAGGCACTGCTGCGCAGCCGCCTTCCGGATGCGCTCGGGCTGACCATCATGGAGAAGTCGGCGCGGCTCTCCCTCGGCCAGTTCGAGGACCCGGACACCTACGACCGGCTGCAGCGCGCCACCCGCGAGTCCGCGTTCCGCCCCTTCCAGGTCCTCACGCACCTGATCGCGACCGGGTCGGCCGCGGTGTCCTTCCTTGCCGTCGGCGCCGTGCTGCTGGGAACGAGCGTGCCGGTGGCCGTCGCCATCTGCCTCGCACCGGTGCCCGCGGCGCTGGTGAACCTGCACTTCAGCCGCCGCACCCATGCCGTGGAGCGGGCCCGGGCGGACGGCCGCCGGCGGCTCACCTACCTGGAGCACCTGCTCACCAACGACCAGACATACAAGGAGACGAGGCTGTTCGGCCTGGTGCCCCTTCTCCTCGGCCGGTCGCGGACGCTGGTCGAGGGGTTCCACGCGGACGACCGGCGCATCGAGCACCGCCGGGCCGTGTTCAGCGCGCTGTTCGGCCTGCTCAGCGCCGGGACCCTGGTGGCGGCGATCCTGCTGGCCGTCCGATCCGCACTGTCCACGGGGCAGGTGGGCGTCCTCGCCGGGTACATCGCGGGCGTGACACTGATCCAGGCATCGGTGCGGAGCCTCTTCGCGAGCGGGGTGCACCTGTACGAGAACTGCCTCTTCCTCGGCCACCTCTTCGAGTTCCTCGACATGGAGGAGCAGCCGGCCACAGCCGGGGGCATGCTCCCCGTCCCGCCCCTGCTGGCCCGCGGCATCGAGTTCCGTGACGTCCGCTTCAGCTACCCGGGGGACGAGAGGCCGGTCCTCGACGGGGTCTCCTTCACCGTGCCGGCCGGCTCCTGCGTGGCACTCGTCGGCCGCAACGGCTCGGGAAAGTCCACCCTGCTCAAACTGCTCACCCGGTTCTACGAGCCCACCGGCGGCAGCATCCTCCTCGACGGCCGGCCCCTCGCCGACTACCACCTCGAGGACCTCAGGGAGAACATCGGGATGGTCTTCCAGGACTACCAGCAGTACGAGGCACCGGTCCGGGAGAACATCGGCTTCGGCAGGGTGTCCGCGCTGGACGACGACCGGCTGCTGTGGCAGGCGGCGGTGACCGCCGGAGCCCGCGAAGTCCTCGCCGGCCTCCCGCGCGGGCTCGACGCCCAGCTCGGACGCTGGTTCGCCGGCGGCCACCAGCTCTCGGGCGGGCAGTGGCAGAAGGTGGCCCTGGCCCGGGCGGTGGTCCGCCGGGCCCCGGTCATGATCCTCGACGAGCCGACGGCCGCGATCGACGCCGCCGCCGAGGCGGAGGTGTTCGACGTCCTGCGCAGGGTCCACACCCGGGCCACCTCGCTCCTCGTTGCGCACCGCTTCTCCGCCGTCCGCACCGCCGACCACATCGTGGTGCTCGACGGCGGCCGCGTGCTCGAACAGGGCGCGCACGAGGAACTCATGGCCGCCGGCGGACTGTACGCGTCCCTGTTCGACCTCCAGGCGGCCGGCTACCACTGACCCCGCCCGCCGGCCCCGCCCCCGCCTGGGCGTGCCCGTCAGCGCGCCAGCCCCATGCCGGCCTCCCGCCCGTAGACCACCGCCTGCGCACGGCAGTTGACGCCGATCTTGGCGAAGACGGCCGACACGTGGTTGCGTACGGTCTTCTCGGCCAGGGTCAGGGCGCGGGCGATCCGGCGGTTGTCGTACCCGCGGGCCACCAGGTCCAGGATCTCCCGCTCCCGCCGGGTCAGCATGGGCACCGGATCCGGCTCCGCCCTCGGCCCGGGCACTGCCAGCAGACTGGTCACCAGCCGGACCGCGACATCGCCGGCCACCATGAACCCGCTGCCCACCATGTGCACCGCCCCGACCATCTCGTGCGCTCCCGCCGACTTGGACACGTACCCGCGCACTCCGGCCAGCAGCGCCGCCCGCAGCAGCCCTGTGTCGTCGCCGCGGCCCGTCATCCCCAGGATCCCCCGCACCCCGGCATCGCGGACCAGCGCCCTGCACAGCTCCACCGAGGCGGACCCGGGCAGGTCCAGGTCCATCAGAACGACGTCGGGAGCGGCGCCCAGGGCCATGGGCACCACCTGACCGGCCTCCCCGGCCTCCGCGACGACGTCGATGCCCCCCGCACCGTCGAGTGCGGACCTGATGCCTGCACGCAGCAGGGGACGGCCCTCCACCAGGGCCACTCGAAGCCTGTTCTGGCCGGACGCAGACGTGGTCATGAAACAACTCCGATGTAGCGCGACGAACGTGGCGCCAGCATGTGAAGGCCCCGCTAGCGGATTACTAGCGGGGCCTCGCACGGGAGTTCCCGTAAGCTCCCCTGCACCCGAACGAAAGCAGGAGAGGGGTGCGGGTGTTCCACTATCGGATCCTGGGGCCGCTGACCGTCCAGCGCGCAGGCGAGCCTGTGGCGATCACGGCGCCGAAGGAACGGGATCTGCTTGCCCTGCTCCTGCTGAACGCCGACCGCCCCGCGCCGGCCGAACAGCTGATCGACGGGATCTGGGGCGGGGCGCCCCCCTCGACGGCACGCACCACCCTGCAGAACTACGTGAAGAGGCTGCGGCACGCCCTGGGCGACTGCCGTACCGGTCGGGACGTCCTGGCCACCGAGCCCGGCGGATACGTCCTGCGGCTCGACCACGGCGTCCTGGACCTGCGGGAGTTCGACGGGCTGACCCGGGGCGCGGCCGAGGCGTCGGAGCGCGGGGACGACGCCACCGCGTCGGCCCGGCTGCGCGCGGCTCTGGCCCTGTGGCAGGGGGAGGCGCTGGCGGGCAGCCGCGCGGACCGGCTCACCCAGGTGGAGGCGCCCAGGCTGAACGAATTGCGGATGGTCGCGTTCGAAAACCGCGTCCAAGCGGACCTCCGGCTGGGCCGGCACGCGGACGTCGTCGGCGAGATCCGGTCCGCGATCGGGAACCATCCGCTGCGCGAGCGGCTCCACGGACAGCTGATGCTCGCCCTGTACCGCTCGGGACGCCGGGGCGAAGCCCTCACCGCCTACCGGCAGGCGCGCGCCCGACTGGTGCAGGAGCTGGGGCTGGAGCCCGGCCCCGACCTGACCGCGCTGCACCGGCGCGTCCTGGCCGACGACCCCGCCCTCACGGACGAACGCGCACCGCTGACCGAACCGGCCCCCCGAAGCGCGAGCCGCCGCGCGCAGACCGCCGCCGGGCAGACGCCACCCGCCCAGCTTCCGGGATCCACACCGGCGTTCGCCGGCCGGGCGGATGCGCTGCGGCGACTCGACGCGATGCTGCCCACCACCGGCACCGTGTCCACCGGTACGGTGCGGACCGCGCTGATCACCGGCCAGGGCGGCGCCGGAAAGACAGCCCTCGCCGTCCACTGGGGGCACCGCCGACGCGACTCCTTCCCCGACGGACAGCTGTACGTGAACCTGCGCGGCCACGACGCGGGCCGGCCGCTGCGGCCCATCGACGCACTCGCCGGCTTCCTCCAGGCCTTCGGCGTGGCCGCCCAGCACATCCCGGTGGAGGCGGACCGGGCCGCGGCCCTCTACCGCTCGCTGTGCGCGGGCAGGCGCATGCTCGTCGTCCTGGACAACGCGCACAGCGCCGACCAGGTACGCCCGCTCTTCCCGGGCAGCTCGGAGTGCCTGGTCCTGGTGACCAGCCGCGACTCGCTCGCGGGCCTCGTCGCGCGGGAGGGCGCGACACCGCTCCCGCTGCGGACGCTGGAACCCGCCGAAGCCCAGGAAGTCCTCCTCAACATCATCGGCGCCCACCGGGTCCACGCGGAGCCCGGGGCCGCCGACGCCCTCACCGCCGCCTGCGCCTACCTGCCGCTCGCCGTGGCGATCACCGCGGCGGACCTGGCCGTCCACCCCGGGCGCTCCCTCGCCGAGCAGGCGGCCCGGCTGACCGGGGACCGGCTGGGGGCGCTCCAGGTGCCGGGGGACGAAGGGACCGCGGTCCGCTCCGTGCTCGACATGTCCTTCGCCACGCTCTCCCCGGCCGCCGCACGGATGTTCAGCCTCTTCGGGCTGGTCCCCGGCGGAGACCTCCCGCTCAGGGCCGCCGCGGCCCTTGCGGGGGTGGACCCCCGGGCCGCCGGGGCACTGCTGGACGAACTGGTCCGCAGCCATCTGCTGGAGGAGCACGCGCCCGGCCGGTTCTCCTTCCACGACCTGCTGCGCGCCTACGCCGCTGAGCGGGTGCGGGAACAGGACGACGAGTCGGCCGCCCTCGCACGGCTGCACGCGTGGTACCTGGGGAGCACCGACAACGCCGTGCGGCTCCTCCAGCCCGAAGCCCTGCGCCTGCCCGTGGAGAGCGCCGGCCAGGGCCTCGGCTTCGCGGACGCCGCCGAGGCCCTGGACTGGATGGACGCCGAACGCCCGAACGCCGTGGCCTTCGTGCAGCACGCCGCGGAAAACGGACCGCGCAAGCTCGCCTGGACGCTCGCCGACGCCCTGCGTCCGTACATGATGAGGCGGGCCTACGCCGTCGACTGGCTCGCCGTGGGCGCGGCGGGCCTCGCCGCGGCGGAGGCCGACGGCAGCCTGGACGGACAGGCCGCCGCGCACCGCAGCCTGTCGAGCGCCTACCTGAACCAGAGCGACTACGACATGTCCGTGTGCCACGACCGCCGAGCCCTGGACCTGTACCGCACCACGGGGTCGACGGAGGGCCAGAGCGCCGCGCACAACAGCCTGTGCCTCGCCTCGTGGTACGTGGGCGACCTGAAGGAGGCCCTGCGCCACGGCGAGCGGTGTGTGGAACTCGGCCGCAGTACGGGCTTCCGCGCCGGCGGGGCCATCGCCACGGGCAACGTGGGGGCGATCCTCCACGAGATGGGCCGGCTGGCCGAGGCCGAGGAGCAGCTCACCCGGGCGCTGGTGCTCTACGACGAGCTGGGCTTCCCGACGGCGGCGGCACTCGCCGAGCGCAACCTCGGAGCGGTGCTGCACGAGAGCGGCCACCCGGAGCGCGCCCGCGCGGCCCTGGACCGGGCGGCCGAGATCCAGCGGCGCCTCGGCAACCAGGTCGACATCGCCTACACCTTCTTCTGGCTCGCGCTGACCATGATCCGGTCGGGCGACCGTGCGGGTGCCCTCGACCACATCGACCGGGGCTTCGAGACCGCGACCGGTGAAGCCCGCGCAGAGTCCTACCTGTACGTGGGGCGGGCTCTGCTCTCGCAGAGCGTCGGCAACCACGGCGTCGCCCTGAAGCACTTCGAGACCGCCCGCGGCCTGGCCCGGCGCTGCAACGCCCGCACTCCCGAGCTCCGGGCCCTGCTGGGCCTCGCGGACTCCAGCCTGCGCCTGGGGAGGCCGGCGGACACGGCGCGGTTCGCGGAGGCGGCCCGCGAGTCGGCCGGCCGCAGAGGGTACGGACTCTTCGAAGCCCGAGCGCTGCTCTTGCTGGCCGAGGCCTCCCTGGAGCACGGCGAGCCCGAAGCCGCCGCCCTGCGGGCCGAGCAGGCTGCCGTACTGCTGCCGGAGCCCGGTCACCGGCACTACCGCGCCGAGGCCCTCGCTCTGGCGCAGCGGTCCCGCGAGGGGGCGACGGGCTGAACGCCGAGGCAGAGCCCCCGGCACCGCCCACCGAGCCCACGCGCCCCGGCCGACCAGGCCTTCCGGCGCACCCCGCGCCTTCGTTTGCCGCGTTCTTCGCACCCCGTCGGCGTGCCGGCCCCGTGCCCGGCACCGGCGGACCCGAAGCGACGGTGCTGGTCGCAGCCACCGGCGAATGGCTGTGACCAGCACTCTCTCAACAGGCCCTCAGACCAACGGGTCCGCCGCCAGGACCCACAGGTCGCCGTCGCCGCAGGCGATGCGGCGGCCGGTGCCCGGGGGCGGCTGGTGCAGGGTCGTGCGGCGCAGCCGCCAGGGTGTGCCGTCGATCACCGCCACCGGGCCCTGTACGCGCGGGTGGTGTCCGGCGATGTTCCAGGCGCGGACCTGCTTGTGGATGTCCGAGGCCCGCCCCGACCAGTCCACCGCGGCGTAGTCCTCCGCGAAGAACCCGGCCCAGCTGCCCTCCCGCGCCGGCTGCGGCTCGCCCTCGTCCCCGCGCACCAGCCGCCGCAGCACCAGCGGCAGCAGCTCCGAAGCCGCCTCCAGCACCCGGGCGTTGACCCCGGTGAACGACCAGGCCTCGTCGTCCAGGGCGATCGTCGTCCGGGCCAGCACGGAGCCGGTGTCCAGCTCCGCGTCCATCCGGTGCCACGTCACGCCGATCGCACGCTCGCCGTTGCGCACGGCCCACCCCACCGGGTTCGGCCCCCGGTACGAGGGCAGGTCGGACGGGTGGCAGTTGACGGTCCCCAGCCGGGCCGCGGCCACAGCGGCGGCGGGCAGCTTCCGCGGGTAGCCGTAGCTGACGGCCACGTCGACGGCGTACGCGCCCAACAGGCCCGCGATCGTATCCGTACGGGAGGGAACGGCCAGGTCCACCCCCGGCGGCAGGTCATGCTCGCCGAGCACGTGCCCGGGCCAGTCGGCGGGGCGCCGGTGGCCTACCACCACCGGGACCCGGTGCCCGAGGGCGCACAGCGCCTCGACCAGCGGGGGTGCGGTCTGCGGCAGCGCGGCCACGACGGCGACGCGCAGCACGGGCGTGTCCGGCGCGTTCACCGGGCGGTCCCGGCAGCGGCCCCGGCGGCCCGCAGCGAACGCGGCCGCAGGTCGGTCCAGGACGTCTCGACCCAGGCCAGGCAGGTGGCCCTGTCGGCGCGCGGGTGCACCTCCCGCCAGCCGTCCGGAGCGGTGATGTGGGCGGGCCAGAGGCTGTGCTGCTCCTCGTCGTTGGCCAGTACGACGAACGTGCCGTCGGGGTCGTCGAAGGGGTTCATGAGGTCTCCTCGTGTGTGGAATGCGGAATGCGGAATGCGGAATGCGGATGCGGGCGCGGCGGCGCAGCGCACCGCCGGATGGCACTGCCATCGGTCAAGGGAGAACAGCGGCGCAGGCTGAGGCCAGCCCCGCGGCTCCGGGCCGGGACCGGCCCCCGGTCAGCCCCGTACGCGTACGGGCGCCTCCGCCGCCACCGCGGCGGCCAGCGCCGCCGGCGTGGCCCGCCGCATCACCTGGGCCAGCGTCACCGACGGGTCGAGCCCCTCGCGCAGGCACTGGAGCAGCCGGGCGGCGAGCAGCGAGTGCCCGCCCAGGTCGAAGAAGTCGTCGTCCACGCCGACCCGCTCCAGGCCCAGCACGTCGGCGTACGCCTCGGCCACCACGCGCTCCGCCGGGGTACGGGGCTCCCGCTGCACGGCGGGCGCCCGCAGCGGCTCGGGCAGGGCCCGCCGGTCCACCTTGCCGTTCACGGTCAGCGGCATGCGCTCCAGCACCACCACCCGCGCGGGCAGCATGAAGTCCGGCAGCACCTCCGCCAGCGCGGCCCGCAGCGCACCCCCGTCGAGGGGCGTGCCGGTCTCCGACGCGCCGACGGCGTACCCGGTGAGCTCCTTGCCGCCGCGCCCGTCCGGCCCCGCCACCACGGCGGCCTGCACCACCCCGGGCAGGGCGGCCAGCGCGGCCCGCACCTCGTCCGGCTCGATGCGGTGCCCGCGGATCTTGACCTGGTCGTCGTTGCGGCCGGTGAACTCCAGCGCGCCGTCCGGCAGCCTCCGCGCCAGGTCACCGGTGCGGTACATCCGCGACCCGGGCGGCCCCCACGGGTCGGCCACGAACCGCGCCGAGGTCAGCCCCGGCCGGCCCAGGTACCCGCGCGCCACCTGGTCGCCCGCCAGGTACAGCTCGCCGACCAGCCCGTCGGGCACCGGCCGCAGCCCCGCGTCCAGCACCCGCACCCGCGACCCGGGCACCGCACGCCCGATCGGGGGCCGCGCGGGCCAGCCGGCCGGCTCCCCGGCGACCTCGCCCGCCGTCACGACGTGCGTCTCGGCCGGCCCGTAATGGTTGTGCAGCCGCTTCCCGCCGCGGGCGCACAGGCTGCGCAGCTGCGGCCCGACGACCAGCGCCTCGCCGGCCTGCACCAGGTGCCGCAGGTCGGGCAGCGTCTCCCGCTCCCCGTCCGCGAACTCGCACAGCGCCGCCAGTACGGGCGTCGGCGCGAACAGCTCGGTCACCCGGTGCGTACGCAGCCATGCTGTCCAGGCGGCCGCGTCGGCCCGGGTGTCCGCGTCCGGGACGGCCAGCGTACGGCCCGTGCACAGCGCGGTGAGGACCTCCTGCGTGGCGACGTCGAACGCCATGGACGTGAACTGCGCCGTCACCGACCCCGGTTCCGCCGGGAAGCGCTCCTCGTGCCAGTCCACCAGCCGGTCCAGGGCCGCCCCTGGCATCACCACGGCCTTCGGCACCCCCTGTGTCCCCGACGTGTGCACCACGTACGCCGGATGCCCGGGCAGCCGCACCGGACGACGGCGCACCCGCGGCCCGCCCGGTCCGGCCGGCGGCTCGGGCGCCACGTGCCGCGGCTCCAGCAGCATCCGCGGCACAGCGGCGTCGACCAGTGACAGCGCCGCATCGAACTCCCGCTGCCGTACGAGCAGTGCGGGCCGCCCCTCGGCGGCCAGCGCCGCCACCCGGGCGGCCGGGTGCCGCGGATCCAGCCACAGGTACGCGGCCCCGGCCTTGAGCACCGCCAGCATCGCCGCCACCGCGTCCCGGCCGCGCCGCAGGCACAGGGCGACGACGTCCTCGGGCCCGATGCCGCGGTCGGACAGCTCCCCGGCCAGCCGGTCCGAGGCCGCGTCCAGGCCCCGGTAGTCCAGCACCCCCGCACCGTCCACGACGGCCGGCCGCCCCGGAGCCGTGCGCACGTGCCCGGCGAACCGCTCCAACACCGGCACCGGCACCGGCAGCAGCTCCTCCGCGCCCGCGCCCGCCCCCGCCGCCCCGACCGCCGCAACCGGCTGCGCGGCGGGCACGTCCAGATCGGCGGCCAGCGCGTCCAACGCCTCGACCAGCCGCGCCCCGATCTCCCGAGCCCCCTCCCCGCCGAGCCTCCCCGGCTGGTACTGGACCCGGATCGCCATCCGCTCCCCGGGCGAGACCAGCACGCACAGCGGGTAGTGCGTGCCGTTCTCCACCCGGCTGGACACCACCCGCAGGTCAGCTCCCCACCGGGTGGCGAAGGCGTCCGTATACGTCTCCAGCACGACGACGGTGTCGAACAGCTCGCGCAGCCCGGTCCCGCGGATGATCTCCGCCAGTCCCAGGTGCTGGAACGGCATCATCTCGGTCCGCTGCTCCTGGAGCGCCGCCAGCAGCCCGCCCCGGTCGCCGGCCGCCGCGGTGTCCACGCGCACCGGCACCGCGTTGTTCATCAGCCCGACCATGGACTCGACCCCGGGCAGGTGGGGCGGCCGGTCCGCGACGACCGTGCCGAACACCACGTCCGTCCGGCCGGTCAGCTGGGCCAGCACCAGCGCCCACGCGCCCAGCACCAGCGTGTTCAGCGACAGCGCCCGCTCCCGGGCCCGCGCCCGCAGCGCGGCCGTGCGCCCGGCCGGCAGCTCCACCAGCACCGTGCGCGGCCGCCCCCGCTCCCCGCCGGCGCCCGGCGGCGGCGTCAGCAGCGTCGGCTCGCTCACGCCGCCGAGCAGGGCCTGCCAGTGCTTCCCCGCCAACGCCGCGTCCTGATCGGCGACGTACCGCAGGTACGCCAGCGCCGACGGCCGCGCGGCGAGCGCCGGCACCGCGCCCGAGGCGGCCTGCCCGTACAGGTCGGCCAGGTCGGCCAGCGCCACCTGCATCGACCAGCCGTCCATCAGGATGTGGTGGTAGCTCAGCAGCAGCCGCGAGCGGCCCCCGCCCAGCCGCAGCAGCACGGCCCGCAGCAGCGGCGGCGCGGCCGGGTCGAACGGCTCGTCCCGGTCCCGGAGCGCCTCCGCCTCCGCGGCGGGCCCGCGCGCGCCCTCGGGAAGCCCCGCCAGGTCCACCTCCCGCAACGGCACCGCGGCCTTCTCCGGCACGAACTGCACCGCCCGGCCCCCGCAGTCCCACCGGAACCCGGCCCGCAGGGCCGGATGCCGCTCGACGAGCAGGCCCAGCGCCGAGCGCAGCGCGCCCGCGTCCACCGGCCCCTCCAGGTCGAGCACGGTCTGCACGTGGTACGGATCCGCGGCGCCCCCGCCCTCGTGGGCGTGGTAGAGCAGCCCCTCCTGGAGCGGCGAGCACGGCCACTGCTCCTCCGCCCGCTGCCCGGGCACGAGGGCCGCCCCGGCCCCTCCCGGCCGCGCACCGCCGTCCGCCGCCCGGGCGAGCGCGGCCAGCACACGGTCCCACTCCGCGGCCAGGCCCTCCGCTTCGCCGCTGTCGACCAGCCGCGCGGACCACCGCCACACCGCGGTCAGCAGCGGCTCCCCGGTGCGCTCGTCGACGACCGCGTTGACTTCCAGCGGGTGCGACAGCGGCTGCCGGGCGGCCCGGTGGATGCCGAGGACGGGCGCCTCCGCCGCGTGCGGCCACGGGTCACGGCCCGGGACGGCGTACCGGCCGAGGTAGTTGAAGAGCACCGGCCGCCCCGGCGCGGCCGCCAGCAGCCGGCCGGCCTGCGGGTGCAGGTGACGCAGCAGCCCGTACGAGGCACGGTCGCGCGGCACCCGCCGCCACTGCTCGCGTACGGCGCGCACCGCGTCCGCGAGGTCCGCGTCCGCCGCGCCCGGGTCCGCGGTCAGACGGACGGGGAACATGCACGTGAACCAGCCGACCGTGGCGGCGACTCCGGCCTCCGCCCCGCCTGCCTCCGACCCGCCGTCCCGGCCGTGCCCCTCGGTGTCCAGGACCAGCGTCGGGGACCCGCTGCGCCGGGCGGCGGCCACCGCCAGCGCGGCCAGCAGCAGCTCCTGCGTCGTCGCGCCGTAGTACGCCGGCGCGGTGGTGAGCAGGGCCCGGCCGACCTCGGCGGGCAGCACCGACTCCCAGGACCGGGACGTCCCGACGGTGTCCGACTCCGCATCCAGCGCCCCGCGCGACGGCCACGGCACGGCAGCCGGTGCACCCGCCTCCAGCCAGTGCGGCAGCGTCGCCAGCACCTCGTCGCTGCCGGCCCGCCCGGTCTGCGCCCGCACCCACTGCCGGTACGGGGTTCCCGTGCCCCAGGCGCCCAGCGCCCGCGGATCCTCCGCGGCCCGCGCCAGGTCCTGCACCAGCACCTGCCAGGACACCCCGTCCACCACCAGGTGGTGCGCGGCCAGCAGCAGCCGGCCCGCCCGCGCCGGGCCCGCGTCCCACCACACCGCGCGCAGGGCCCGCCCCGCGGGCAGGTCCAGCGACCGCATGGCGCACGCCACCGCCTCCCGGACCTCGCGCGCGGACGGGGCGCCCGGCAGGTCCCGTACGTCCACCACGTCCAGCAGCGTGCCCGCCTCCACCTCGCCCGGCGGCAGCACCTCGGGCTGCCACACAGTGGCCGCGGACAGGTCGGGGAGCCGGGTGCGCAGGGCGTCGTGCCGGTCGAGCACCGCCTGCAGGGCCGCGACGAGCGCCTCACGCGCCAGCCCGGGCGGCGTCTCGAGGAGCTGAGACTGCACGAACTCGCCCACGCCTGACCCCTGTTCGCGCAGCCACAGCGCGATCGGAGGCAGCTCCAGACGGCCGGTCGCCGACCGGTGCAGCAGGTCCGCGGCCGGCGCCGCGGCCTGCGCGCAGGCGGCCAGGGCGCCCGGGGTCCGCAGCCGGAAGACGTCCTGGGAGCTGATCGCCACGTTCTCCCGGCGGACCCGGCTGACCAGCCGCATCGCCGTGATGCTGTCGCCGCCCAGTGCGAAGAAGTCGTCACCGGTGCCGGCCCCGGCCAGCCCGAGCACCTCCGCGAACGCCGCGCACAGCGCCCGCTCGGCCGGCGTCCGCGCGACACCGCCCGCACCGCCCCGTACGGCGGCGGGCGCGGGCAGCGCCGCCCGGTCCACCTTGCCGTTCACCGTCAGCGGGATGTCGTCGACCAGCATGACCGCCGACGGCACGAGGTACTCGGGCAGCGCCCGGCCCAGCCGCTCGCGCAGCTCCTCCCCGGTGGCGCCGGACGCGCCGCGCTCCGGCACCGCGTAGCCGACCAGCCGCCCGCCGTGCGCCACCACGACCGCCTGCGCGACCCCGGGCAGGGCCGCCAGGGCGGCGCGCACCTCGCCGGGCTCGACCCGGTGGCCGCGGATCTTGACCTGGTCGTCGTCGCGCGCCAGGTACTCCAGTGCACCCCGGGGCCCCCGCACGGCCAGGTCGCCGGTGCGGTACATGCGCGTACCGGCCGGACCGAACGGGTCTGCGACGAAGCGCTCGGAGGTCAGGCCCGCACGCCCCAGGTAGCCCTGGGCCAGCTGCTCGCCCGCCACGTACACCTCGCCGGGCTCGCCGTCCGGCACCTCGGCCAGATCGGGCCCGAGCAGCCGTACGGCGGCCCCGGGCAGCCCGGTGCCGATCGGCACCCGCGCCCCGGACAACGGCTGCCCGGGCGGCAGGGGGTGCAGCGTGGTGAAGGTGGTGCACTCGGTGGGGCCGTAGACATGGCCGAGCGCCACCTGCGGACAGGCGGCCCGGATCCGTGCGAACGCCTGCGGGTCGGCGGCCTCGCCTCCGGTGAGCACCGTGTGCAGCCCCCGCAGCGCACCCGGGTCGTCCGCGGCGATCTGGTTGAACCAGGCGGTGGTGAGGAAGACCCCGGTGACACCGTGCTCGGCGACCAGGGCGGCCAGCCGGTGGGCGTCGAGCCGGTCCTCGGCGGGGACGACGACGGTGCCGCCCCGGGTGAGCGGCAGCCACAGGTCGTGGCTGAGCGCGTCGAAGCCGAGTGCGGAGACGAGCGCCGTGACCCGGTGCCCGGGCGCCTCCCAGTGCGGGTCGGCGGCGAAGTGCGCCAGGTTGCGGTGGGTGACCTGGACTCCCTTGGGGCGTCCGGTCGACCCCGAGGTGTAGAAGACGCACGCCACCCGCCCGAGTTCCCCGTCCGCCGCGGTCGCGGCCGGCCCCGTACGGGATCCCGGGGCCCCGGCGTCCGGCACGGCGACGGCCCGCGGCCGGCCCGGGCGCCAGGCCACTCCGGCCGGTACGAGCACGGCCGCGCACCCGGCGTCGTCCTCGACGGCGTCCAGCCGCTCGGCGGGCGTCCGCGGATCCAGCACCACGGCGGCGGCGCCGGCCTCGAACACCGCGAGCAGCGCGGCGACCAGCCGCGCCGACCGCGGCAGCCGTACCGACACGGCGGCCCCGGGCCCGACCCCGGCCTCCCGTAACCGCTGGGCCAACTCGCCTGCGTACGCCCACACTTCGCGATAGGACCACCTCCGGCCGCCCTCCTCCACCACCGCGGTGCCGTCCGGCGCGCGGAGTGCGGCGGCGGCGACGGCGCGGTGCACGGGCAGGGGCTCGCCGGTATCGCCCAGGGGATAGGCGGGTGCCCACGTCGCTGCTGAAAAGATCATGGACGTCATCCAAGACGCACCGAAGTGACGTTTTGCCCGCCCGCCACCCGGTCGGCGCAATTTGATCATCCGATCGGGTGCGCAGAGCCGGTGCGCCCCCACCTGTCACTCCAACTTCCGTATTCTCCAAAGCGGTTCACACCCGGTTGCAGCCAAGGGGGGCGCACACCCACCCCACGCGCCCCATCCCGGAGCGAACCCCTGTCTGACGGTGATGCAGAACACCGCGGCAGCGGAGGGCCTGAATGCCTATACCTGGCGGGCCCGAGGCGCTGGCACGAACGATTCCCCGGTTTGCCTGGACATGCCAAGAGATGATCATCTATTGGCGTCGGTTCAAGCGAAGACGAAGGAGCACCATGCGCGCCAGCGCCGTACGCCGTCTCTCCACCCTCGCCGCCGGGGTCGGGCTGACCCTCTCGGCCGCCTTCACGGCCGCCACCCCCGCCTCGGCCGCCGCCATCACGTGCCGGGAGGCGGGCGGCAGCCTGTACGTCACCGCCACGTCCGCCCCCGTGCGCACGACCTACTACCAGACCGGGCGCGTCGTCGACACCGTCCACCGGGGCGACAGGCTCAACTTCACGAAGTCGTGCACGAACTCCAAGGGCAACCTCTGGTACTGGGTCGACAAGACCTACGGCGTGCACGACGGCTGGATCTACTCGGGCAACGCAGCCCGCATCTGAGCCCGTCCCGGCAGCGGCCGCCACCCCGAACCGGACGGCGGCCGCCTGTCCCGCCGCCGGCTGCCTCAGCGGCCTCCCGCTCAGCCTCAACCTGACGGGTGACCCAGCCGTCGGCGTCGACCTTGTAGTAGAACCAGGTGTCTTCCTCGCCCCAATGGCCACGGAACCAATGCGTCATGCCGGCATTGTCGCCGCAACGCCGCAGCCGCAGAGCGCTGCGCTCGCCCCGTTCGCAGCGACCCGCACGACCACCAGGTCTCCACCTCCTCGATGGGCCACCACGGCCCGTTCGGCCTCGGACGGACGGGGCCGGGAACGTGCCCCGCACGGGGGAGGCGGATCCGTCCCTGGTGCGAGGCCAGGCCTCACCCGTCAACCCATCCGATGCCTGATCCTGACGTCACGCCAGGCGGCGCCGTGCGCGGCACAGCACATGTCGGCACCCGGCCGGGGGCCGCACGCATCAGCCCGACGAGGCGCGACCAGGTGCACCCGTGTCGATGGAAAGCGTGAGGATCCACACGTACACAGATGACGGCGCGTACTGACGGGTGCCCCCTGAGCAGCGGGCCCGTCCCGCCCCGCCGCGCCCGGAAGAGCGAAGGAGGCGCCCCGCCGCGGGCGCCTCCTTCGCTCCCCCCGTTCCGGGCCCCCGGCAGGCCGCCCGGTACGGACGGACCGCCGTACCTGCCTGCCGGGGACGGATGCGGGCCGGATCGGCTCAGCGGGCTACCGGCGTGACGTAGCCGCTGATCCGCTGCACGGAGTTGACCTGCGTGCCGACCTTGTACGACTTCCAGGTGCGGGCGCTGACACTGCCGGGCGTTCCCTGGTTGCCGCCCACCACGGTGATCTTCGAGCCGGATATGGCGACCACGATCGCCACGTGGTCGTCGCCCACGCCCGGGGTGTGCTGGTTGTAGAGGATCGCGTCGCCGACCTTGGGGGTCGAGTGCATCGGGCCGTACTTGGTGAAGCTGGAGGCGAGGTTGTTGAGCTTCTTCATGTTGCCGCCCACGCCGTTCTTCCACCACACCCAGCCGACGAAGTCGGCGCACCAGGCGTGCGCTTCGGTTCCGTTCGGGCCGCAGCTGCCGGTCTGGGACGTGCCCCGGCCCCAGTAGCTGCCCTTGCCGTTCAGGCCGCACGGGCCGGCGCCGATCTGTCCCTTGGCGGTGGTGGCGATCTTCGCCCCGAGCGGTGCGGCCTGGGCGTGGGCGACACCCGACGCGGCCAACGCGGTACTGGCGAGCAGGGCGGTCGCGGCGCCCTTGGCCGCGAGGGAGGTGAGCTTGCGCATGGCTGACTCCATGGTCGAGAGCCGTGACTCGCACGGCAGTTCGCTGGGATGGCAGAACTCTCGACGGGGCCGGCGGGCCGGGCCAAGGGATAGCGCCGTCCGGGACTGTCCGGACCTGTCCGACGGCTGTCCACGCAGCTCAGCGCTTCGCGTCCCGCTGCCCCGAGGCCATCACCGCGGCGGCACCCCTCGGCCCCCGGCCCGGCAACTCGGGCCGGACCCGCTCGCCGCACGCCCTCCCGAGGCACGGCGCCCACGGCTGCCGCCGCCCGCACCGGCTTCTGCGGCCCACATGACGGACCCGGCGCAGGCTCCCGCGTGGTCGCCCGCCCCGCTCGCCCCGCGGACTATCCTCGCTGGCACATGTGATCGAGGAGGATGTATGGGGGATACGGGGCCGGACCCGAAAGACGCGCGCACACCGGCGGAGTTCGTGGCCGCGATGCGCCGATTACGCAGCTGGGCCGACCTGAGCTACCGGCAACTGGAACGCAGAGCCGAAGACGCCGGCGACGTACTGCCCCGCGCGACGACCTCCGCGGCGCTGGCACGCACGGACCTCCCCCGCGAAGAGCTGCTCATCGCCTTCGTCCGTGCCTGCGGCGGCAGCGCAGCCACCGTGGAGGCGTGGGTGGACGCCCGCCGCCGCCTCGCGATGAGGGAGCCGGCGGGCGCCGGGGACAGCGGCGCTGCGGACGGCCCCCGTCCGAACAGCACGTACGCCGCAACGGCCTCGAACGACCTCACCGCATCCCACACGGCCGCCGCCCTCGGGGCGAAGACTGCGCCGGACACGGACAGGACCGGCCGCCGCCGCACCCTGCGCATGACCGCCGCCGGTGCCGGCATCGCGGCCGCTCTGCTCGCCCTGATCGCCGCGTGGCCGTCGGGCAAGACCGACGACAAGCCGACCGCCGCCCCACCCTCCCCCGGCAACAGCGGCAGTCGGCCGCCTGCCGGCGCCGCGCCGCAACCCGGCTCGACCCCGCGCGCCGACTCGGCGTCCGCCACACCCGCCTCCACGGGGATGCCCGAATCCGGCTGGGTGCGGATGCATCCGGCGAACTCCTCCAGCCTCTGCATCACCGAAGGCCGGGAACGCAACGGCCGCACCCACCGCGAGATCGCCGTCCAGCGTCCCTGTACCGAGGCACTTCAGCCGCGTGTCTACCTCGAATCCCTCGGCGACCAGACCTACCGCATCCAGTGGCACCACCCCCGGATCGGCAAGGGCTGCCTGGGCGTCGACGAAGCGCTGGTCGAAGGAGCCCAGCTGATGTCCCCCGGTGACTGCACCGACGCCCCCGGCCTGAAGTACCGGCTGGAGCCCTCCGCCGGCGGCTACAGACTGCGCCCCCTGGACAGCGACCAGTGCATCGGCATCCTGCCTCCCCGCACCGGGGGAGCGGAAGCGATCCAGGCCGAATGCACCGGCACCGAAGACCAGGCATTCCGCTTCAGCCCCGCAGCCACCCCCTAGCCGCCGCGGCCGGGGGCGGCCTGGGCCCGGCCCGGCAGAGGCATCCGCATCCGCCGGGTCCGACACGGGCCTGCCCGAACATGCCAGAACACGAGACTCACGGCGTGCACACTCGGGCCACGGGGCCCGCACCGGAGCCCGGCAGGCGGAACCCCGCCCCTGCCCCGCCCCTACGGCCGCCGACGGCGTTGCGCCCCGGTCAGGGGCCTGCGGGGCGTCTAGTCTCCGCCTGTGGGACAGCCCGACCAGCGCGCCGAAGGCGCGGGACCGTTCACCACCCGCCTCACCTGGCGCCCGCCGAGCGGCGGTACCGCCGTCTGGGAATCGCGGCTCGCCCGGCGCCGGGGCCTCATCGCCCTCAGCCCGCCCGGCGCGGCCGCCGCCCACTACGCCGTCGCCGACGACACCGCCCTCACCCGGCTGCGCCGGCTCAACGCCGTCGCCGCCACCGCCTTCGTCATCGGCGGAGCGCTCTTCGCGGCCGGCGCCGCCGTCGCCCAGTCCGGCTCCGGCGACGCCCTCACCTGCGCGTCGATCTACTTCACCGGCGGCCTGTTCTTCAACACCGGCGGATACGTGTCCCTGCTCCAGGCCGTCAACGCGCCGCGCCACGTGCCCGGAGGGGAGGGCGCCCTGGTCACCCGCCCATGGCGGTGGTGGAGCTACGAGCCGGCGCGGGCCGACTGGCTCGGTGCCTTCGTCCTGTTCGCCGGGACCCTGGTGTTCGCCGTCAACCTGCTGGCCTCCTTCCTCCAGGGCCTGACGGTCCAGCAGGCCAACCGGCTGGTCTGGGCGCCGGACGTGATCGGCTGCATGCTCTTCCTCATCTCCGGCCACCTCGGGTTCGCCGAGATCTGCCACGGCCGGCCCTGCATCCGGCGGCGCGACCTCGGCTGGTGGATCGTCGCCGTGAACCAGCTGGGCTCCGCCCTCTTCATGGTCTCGGCGCTCGCCGCCTACACCCGTCCCGCCACCGGCAGCCTGGTCAACGCCGACGTCGCCAACTGGGGCACCCTCGCCGGAGCCCTCTGCTTCTCCCTGGGAGGCGTCCTCCAGTACTACGAACGCCCCTGACCCGGCGTTCTCCGACACCGCAGCACCGCCTGCCTCCCGTTCCGGAGGCCCGCGGGCCACTGCTCCGGCAGGCGCGCGCCGGTGCCTCGTACGTCTTCCGCGACCGGCTGCTGCTCGGGCTCGCACTCCGCCCCGCGGTGGGGAACACCGCCTTCCTCGCCGTGGAGACCGTCCTCGCGCTCTTCGCGCACGAACGCCTCGGCATCGGCGCGTCCGGCTTCGGCCTGCTCCTCACGGCGGAGGCCGCCGGCGCCTTCCTCGGCGGCCGGCCGGCCGCCACCCACGACATCCGCACCGGGCCGCGCCGCCGCGTCACGGGCCGGCGGAGGCTCAAGGCGACCCCCGCCGGCCGCCGCGGCCACCGGGACGGCCGATCCGCTCCGCGGCTGAACCCGCGGCCGGCGCCGCCCGGGCGGCGGGCGTGGCGCCAGGACTTGTGCGGGTTGCCGGGTGAGGATGGCGCGGTGCGACTTGACCACGTGTCCTACGCGGTGGCCCGCGACAGCTTCGTCTCGACCGTCCAGTGGATCGGATCCGCCCTCGGCGCCGGGTTCGTCGACGGGGGCGTGCACCCGCGGTTCGGCACCCGCAACTTCATCCTCCCGCTGAGCGGCGGCACCTACGTCGAGGTCGTCACCACCCTCGACCACCCCGCCGCCGACCGCGCCCCCTTCGGCCGGGCGGTCGCGCGCCGCGCCGCCGAGGGCGGCGGCTGGCTCGGCTGGGTGGTCTCCGTCGACGACATCGCCCCGGTCGAGGCCCGCCTCGGCCGCACCTCCTCCGAAGGCCACCGCGTCCGCCCCGACGGGTTCGACCTGCGGTGGAAGCAGATCGGCCTGCTGGAGCTGATGGAGGACCCGCAACTGCCGTACTTCCTGCAATGGCTGGTCCCGCCTGAGGAGCGGCCGAGCGCCGACCCGCGCACCTCCACCACCATCCACGGGGTCTCCATCGCCGGCGACGCCGCCTCCATCGCCGAGTTCCTCGGCGAGCCGGCCGACCATCCCCTCGACCGGATCGACGTCACCTGGGTCGAGGACGAGGAACCGGGCCTGGTGTCGGTCGAGTTCGCCACCGCCCACGGCCCGGTCACGATCTGACCAGGGCCCAGCTGACAGCAGGCTGCCGCCGGCCGGCCGCAGCCTCTGCGGTGACCCGCCTCCCGCGGCGCCCCGTCCGGCCGAAACCCGATCTCACCCGGGCAGGCCGGTCATAGCCTCGTCCCATGACCACCACGCATGACACGACGTACGAGTTCCGCACCGCACGCCCCGAGGACACCGAGGCCATCGAGGCCCTCGACGGGTCCTTCACCACCGGCACCGTCTTCGAAGTGGCCGTCACCGGCGACGGGTTCGCCCTCCGCGAGGTCCCGGTGGACCCGCCGCTGGTCAAGGTGTTCCCCGAGGACGACGGCAGCGGCGAGGAGGACGGTGAGGAGGGCGGGGACGGCGACAGCCGCACGTTCGTGGCCGTCGGCGCCGGCGGCGACCTCGCCGGCTTCGCCGCCGTGTCCTACGCGCCCTGGAACCAGCGGCTGACCATCGAGGACATCGAGGTCGCCCCCGGCCACCGGGGCCGGGGCATCGGCCGTACGCTGATGCAGCACGCGGTGGACTTCGCCCGCGAACGCGGCGCCGGACACCTGTGGCTGGAAGTGACCAACGTCAACGCCCCCGCCATCCACGCCTACCGCAGCATGGGCTTCGCCTTCTGCGGCCTGGACACCGCCCTGTACCAGGGCACCGAGTCCGAGGGCGAGCACGCGCTCTACATGAGCATGCCCTGCCCCTGAGCCGCCAGCAGACGGCTGACGACGGGGCCGCCGCCGTCGCCCGGCGCGACCGTGGCGGTCAGGAGCCAGGCGGCGGCCCCCTCCGGCCCCGACGGAGGCGCGTACCACTCCACGCGCGCGTCCAGCAGCCGGTCACCGGCCCGGCGGCGTGCCGCGTACCACGCCCGGAACTCTTCCGTCCGCCACACCGCCAGCGGCACCGCCCGCTCGCCGCCCCCGCGTACGGCCCCCGTTCCCACCGCCCGCAGTGCGGCGCCGGCCGCACCCGCCAGGGTGCGCTCCACCGGCACGCCCAGCGCGTCGGCGAAGTGGAGCAGGTACTCCATGCGCTCGGCCTGCGGCGGCGCCCCGAGCACGGCGCGGCCGGAGCCGCACCACGCGCCCCACTTGATGTTCGACACCAGGCCCGGCAGCCGCCGCATGTCGCGCGGGATCCAGAACAGGACGACGTCGCAGCGGCGCATCGCGTCCTCCTCCCAGGCGATCTGGTCCGCGTACGCCGGGTAGGAGCCGCCGGGCGCCGGCTCGGGCAGGAAGACCGCCAGGCGCCCGGCGCAGGACCACAGGGACCGCAGGGCGGCGACGGCGTCCGGCCGCCACGACGGCTCGGCGGGGTCGGCGGGCGTCGGGCCGCACAGGTACACGGCCGCGGTCCACGACGGCGGCGGCTCCTCGCCGACGTGGACGACCGCGACCTCCGGGAGGGCGGGTGCGGCAGCCGGGTCGGGGAAGGACGCGGGGGACTCAGGGGACACGGGACACTCCGGGGTCGGTCGGGGCCACGGCGGCGAGGAAGTCGAACAGGAGGGAGTTGAAGGCCTCGGGGCGTTCCAGGAACCCGAGGTGGCCCGCGTCCGGCAGCTGCGCGTAGCGCGCGCCGGGGATCGCGGCGGCGACCTCCCGGCCCAGAGGAGCGGGCGCCAGCACGTCGTCGGCGAAGCCCACGACCAGGACGGGCACGGGAATCCGGCCGTAGGCGGCCAGCCGGTCGGTGACCGGCAGGGCCGGACCGCGGGCGGCTGCCGACACGCCCGACAGTGCCGCGACTTCGAACAAGTCGAGCCATTCCGCCGCGGCCCCCTCGTCGGCCAGAGTCCTGGGGGAGAGGTTCTGCACCAGGCGCACGAAGGCCTCGTACTCCGCGGGCAGCCGCGTTCCCGCCGCGGCGGTCGCGGCCTCGGCGCGCGCCAGCGCCTCGCCCACCGCGTCGGGCCGGCCGCGGGTCGCCGCGAGCAGGGCCCCGCTCGCCAGGTGCGGATCGGTCAGCAGCAGCTCCTGGACGGCGAACGCGCCGAGGGAGTGGCCCACCAGGGGGCAGGGCGGCAGGCCGAGCGCCGTCAGCAGCTCCCGCAGCCGGTCGGCCGGGTCCGCCGGACCTCCGGCCGCCGGCCCGTGGTCGAAGGTGACCACCCGGCGGCCCGCCGAGGTCAGCGCGGGCACCTGGTGGTGCTCCCAGATCCCCCCGGAACCGCCCGCTCCCGCGACCAGCACCACCGGGGGCGCCGCCTCCGAGGGAACGCCGCACACCGTCCCGGGCGGCGTGAGCGGCGGCTGGTGGAGGGTGTACGCCGTCCCGGCCGGCGTGCGCCCCGTCCTGCGCCCGGGGAGCCCGGGATGCCCGCGCCCGGGGGGCCCGGGATGCCCGCGCCCGGGGGGCCCGGGGAGGTCCTGCCGCTCCTGCCGCCCGTGGTCGGGTCGGCGCTCCGGTGCGGCCCTCACCGCACCATCCTCCGCAGCGCCGTCTCGGTCCACGCCGGGCGGCCGGTGTCCAGGCCGCGCAGCGCCACGTGGACCCACAGGAAGGAGGCCCGCGCGAGGATGTGCTCCCGCAGGCCGGCGCGCACCTCGCCGCCTGCCGACCGGTAGGCCGCCAGGAGGCGGTCGAGGACGGCGGTGCCCCCGGCGTACAGCATGTCCACGAAGTCCGCCGCGGGGTCGCCGACATCGGCGTTGGCCCAGTCCAGCAGGCCGGAGAGGGCCGGCGGGCCGGAAGGCGGGCGCACCACCAGGGTGTGGCCGGGGTGGACGTCGCCGTGGACGAGCGTCAGCCGGTCCGGCCACAGCCGCCCGTCGTCCAGCCAGGCCTGCCAGCGGCGCAGCCCGGCGGCGGGCAGGGGCAGTTCGGCGCGGGCTCGGGCGAGCCGGTCCGCGATGCGCGCGCGTACGGAGCCGGGATCCGCCTGGGCGCGGGCCGCCAGGACGGGGGAGCCCTCCGGCGGGGTGGTGTGCACGGCGACCAGGGCCCGGGCCAGGGGCTCCAGGTAGTGGGCGGGGTGGGCCAGCGGGTCTACGGACCAGCCGTAGACCAGGGTCTCGGGGTCCTCCGTGCCCGCCGGAGCCCCGGGCAGGCGCGGGTAGGCAACCAGGTCCGGGGTGTGCAGGCGCCAGTAGGGCACGGGCACGGGGATCCGGTCGCGAACGGCGGCCAGCACGGCCCCCTCGAAGGCCAGCCGGGCCGAGGCCTCGGCCCGGCGCGGCCGGCGCAGGATCCACCAGGTGCCGTCCGTCCCCCGGACGTGCACGACCCGGAAGTCCCAGCCGGACTCGTCGGCGCGGGCGGTCGCCGGGTCCAGGACCACGCCCAGCCGTCGCGAGGCGTACGCGGCAAGGCCCGCCAGGTCTGCCGCGTCTGCGAGTTCGGCCCCGGCTGCCCCGGCTGCCCCGGCCGCGCCCGCTGCCCCGGCCGCGCCCCGCCCGCCCGCCGTGGTCCGCCCCGCCGGCGCGCTCATCGGCCCGCCCCCGCCGCAGCCAGGTACCGGTCCCGTGTCGCGGTCCGGTCGACCTTGCCGGTGTGGGTGCGCTCCAGCTCCGCCACCGGTACGAGCAGGCTGGGCACCAGGTGCGGAGCCGTCGACTCCGCCAGCCTGGCGCGGACGCCGGCCGCCACCTCGGCGGGGTCGTGGCCGTCCAGCGGGACGAAGAAGGCCGCCAGGGTGCTGTGCTCCCCGCGGTCCACCCGCACGGCGGCGGCTTCCCGCACGCCCGCGCAACTGCCGACGAGGCCCTCCACCTCGACGAGGTCCACCCGGTGGCCGCGGATCTTGACCTGGTGGTCGGAGCGGCCGCGGAAGACCAGCGCCCCCGAGGGCGTCACCGTGACCAGGTCCCCGGTCCGGTACCAGCGGATGCCGTCCTCCTCGCGGAACCGGGCCGCCGTGGCCTCCACGGCGGCGTGGTAGCCGAGGGCCAGGCCGGGCCCGGACACGTGCAGCTCGCCGCTGTCGTCGACGTGCTGCCCGACGTGCGGCAGGGGCAGCCCGATGGGCAGGTCGCCGCCGGTGCCGGGCAGTTCGGGCGCGCCCGGTCCGGCGAGCTGCACGGCGTGGGTCACCAGGGCGGTCTCGGTGGATCCGTAGGTGTTGAGCAGCCGCACCCCGCCGGCGCCGAGCCGGTGCCAGCGCTCCAGCATGTCGGCGCGCACCGCCTCGCCGCCGATGACCACCGTGCGCAGGGACGGCGGCAGGGCTGCGCCCTGGTGCAGCAGGTCGCCTGTCAGGGCGTGCCAGAAGCCGGTCGGCAGCACCGCGACCGTGACCTCCTGCTCCTCGGCGACCTGGGCGAAGCCCTCGCGGGCCGCGTCGTCGACGACCAGGGTGGCGCCCCCGGTCAGGGTCGGCAGGATCTCCTCCAGGCTGGTGTCGCCGCCCGCACCGTGGAAGTGCAGCACGGTGGCGTCCGGTCCGATGCCGTACAGGGTGCGCAGCGGCGGCACCACGGCGGCCAGTGCCCGGTACGGGACCACGACCCCCTTGGGCTCGCCGGTGGAGCCCGAGGTGAACAGGACGTACGCCGGATCCCCGGGCCGGACACCGCTGTCGGGGAGGACGGCGGCGCCGGCGGGCGCCGCTGCGGCCGGCGACCAGCGCGGGCGGACCACCCGGGCGAGCGGCGGCTGCCAGCCGGTGCCTGCGGTCGCCACGGCCTCCTCGACACCGAGCCGGGCCAGGACCGACTCCAGCCGGGCCGCGGGGTGCGCGGCCTCCAGCGGCACATACGCGCGGCCCGCCGCGAGGACGCCCAGGAGGGCGGCCACGTCACGGACCGAGTGGTGGACGACCACGCCGACCGGCGGCTGGGGCGCGTCCGTGCGCGGCGCGACGGAGGAGGCCACCTCCAGCACCCAGGCGGCGAGCGTGCCGTAGCCGACGACGAGCCCGTTGTCGACGACGGCCGGCCGCGCCGGATCGGTACGCGCCGTCTCGAAGAACGGCTCCAGGAAATGGATTCCGAAAATACCCGGGGGGTGCATTGTGAATGTCCTCGTCCTGATGGAATATGGGCGCGTGCGAATTGTTGTGGAACACGATCTGGAAATACCCCTGCGCGACGGCACCTTATTGAGGGCCGACCTGTACCGTCCCGACACCGCCGACCCGGTGCCGGTGCTGGTGCGCCGGACGCCATACGGGAAATCGGGCAGCCCGGGCGGCGCCTCCGTCGACGGACTGCGCCTGGTCCGCGCCGGCTACGCCCTGCTGGTGCAGGACGTCCGCGGCCGGTTCGGCTCCGGCGGCGCCTTCGAGCCGTACTGGAACGAGGCGGCGGACGGGGCCGACACCGTCGCATGGGCGGTGCGGCAGCCGTGGTGCGACGGCACCGCGGGCATGTTCGGCCGCTCCTACGAGGGGATGGCCGCCCTCCTTGCCGCGGCCGAACGCCCGCCGGGCCTCCGCGCGATCGCCCCCCACGTGGCCGGATCGGGCTTCGACGAGGGCTGGACCCGCCAGGGCGGGGCCTTCCAGCTGGGCTTCGTCCTGTACTGGGTGCTCTACGACCTGCTGTTGGAGGGGGCCGGGCTGGAGGGGGCCGAGTGGCAGGAGGTGGCCCGGGCGATCGACCGGATCGACGACCTCTACCGGGACCCGGACGCCGCGTGGGACCTGCTGGACCGGCTGGCCCCGTACTACCGGCAGTGGCGCGAGCACCCGGGCGGCCACCCGTACTGGCGGCGCGCCGCCCCGCGCGAGTCGTACGCGGCGATCGACGTCCCGGTGCTCCACCTCACCGGCTGGTACGACATATTCGTCACCGGCACCCTGGAGAATTACCGGGGAATTCGGGAATGCGGAAAGGCCTCGCAGCTGGTGGTCGGCCCGTGGTCCCACTGCGTCACCGACGGGATATTCCCGCAGCGCCGTTACGGGCTGGCCGCCGACGAACGCAGCATCGATGTCACGGGTCTGCACCTGGAGCATTTCGACCGGCATCTGCGCGGCCGGGCCGGCGCGGCGGTGCCGGAGCCGGTGCGGCTGTTCCTCACCGGCGCCGACGCGTGGCACACGTTCCCCGACTGGCCCGTCCCCGGCAGCCGGGACCTCGTCCTGCACCTGGACGGCCGCCGCCTCACGGCCGGCGCTCCCCCGGCCGCCGGCGCCGACCTGCTCCGCCACGACCCCGCCGACCCGGTGCCCACCACGGGCGGCGCCACCGCCCAGCCCGGCCAGTACACCGGAGGCGACTGCGGTCCGCTGGACCAGCGCGAGGTCGAACGCCGCGCCGACGTCCTGTGCTTCACCGGCGAGGAGCTCGCCGAGCCGCTGACCGTCGTCGGCGACACCGTCCTGACGGTGTACGTCACCCCGGACGCGGCGGGCGCCGACGTGGCCGGCAAGCTCGTCGACGTCTACCCCGACGGCCGGGCCGAGCTGCTGTGCGACGGCGTGCGCCGCCTGGAGCCGGGGGCGGATACCGCGTCCGCCCCCGGCGAACCGGTCGAGGTCACCGTCGCGCTGGGCGCAGTCGGCCACGTGTTCCGCGCGGGCCACCGGATCCGCCTGGAGGTCGCGGCGAGCAACACGCCGCGCTTCGACGTCCACCCGCGGGTCCCCGCCCGCCACACCGTCCACCACGGCGGCGACCACCCCTCACGCCTGCTGCTGCCGCGCCTGTCCGGCGGCTGACGGGCCGGCCGGGCCGGCGGCGTCCGCGTGGAAGACCGACAGGTCGGCCACCTTCTCGATCCGCCGGCCCGCCTCCCAGTGCGCCCGCCGCAGCCGGCGCAGCTGGGGGCCGGTCAGCCTGGTGCTGTGCTGGGGGATCGACCGGACCATCCGCGCCCGCTTGGCGGAGGCGGGGTAGCGGTCGCGCACCCGGTAGGGGTCGTTGAGCAGGTGGTGCGCGGTGCCCACGTGGAAGGCCGCCTTCAGCAGCGCGTAGTACGCCGCCGCGCCCGCGCCCTTGTCGCGCGCGCAGTGCACGAGCGTCCTCGACGCCTCGAACAGCCGCCACACCACCGGCACCGCCGGAGTGGTGAACACGCCGGTCTCCTGCGCGATGCCCTCGCCGACGCCGTAGCGGAAGTAGCTGCGCATGTTGGCGAAGCCGTGCTGGGCGTCGTGGAAGATCCGCGCCTCCGGCAGGTACACCACGGGGATGCCCGCCAGCTGGAGCCGGAAGTCGAACTCCCGGTCCTCGCACCAGTGGATCAGCTCGTCGAAGTGGTAGCCGCCGATGTGCTCGACGATCGCGCGGTTGTAGATCAGCGGCGGGGACAGGGCACTGACGTAGTCGCCCTCGTCGAACTCCCGCACCCGCGCGGTCAGCCGGCTGAGCAGCCCCTCCGACTCGCCGTACACCACCTGGCCCTTGACCACGGGCGCGGTGAGCACCGCGCGGACCATGGCACGGACCACGCCGGGGGCGAAGGTGCAGTCGGAGTCCATCAGCAGCAGGTACTGGCGGTCCGTGGCGGCGGCCCCCGCGTTGTAGGCGGCGCCCAGGTTGCCGACGTCCTCGATCTCGGTGACGGTCAGCGGGCGGGGGTGCTCGGCGATCAGCTTCAGGACCGCGTCGCTGGGCCCGTTGAGCGCCAGGACGATCTCGACGTCCTCGTCGATCGAGGCGATGCAGTCGGCGATGCGCAGGTCGTCGCGCAGGGCGATGACCACGCTGGTCCGGGCGATGCCCTTGTCGACCGCCGCCTCGTCCACCGGGTCGGTGGCCATGTCGTTCTCCCTCGGCAGGCTCGTGTGCGTACGGTGGGCCCGGGCCCCGGGCCCGGTCACGGCGTCCCCGCCTTGAAGCGCAGCGGCAGGGCGCGCAGGGTGCGTTCGGCGACCGCCTCGGCCTCCTCCGGCCGTTCGGCGTGGGCGATCACCCCGGCCAGGACGTCGGCTCCCCCGCGGTAGGGCGGCACCACGGTGCCCGGCGACAGGTCAAGGCCCCAGAACACGTCGTACACGCCGGTCCGGCGGGCGACGTCCCGCGGGTCGCCGACCCACTCGACCACCCCGCCGTCCGCCGGCAGGAACCGCTGCACCACGGCGCGGCTGTGCCGGGGCCGGAGTTCCGCCAGGTCCAGCGGCCGGCCCAGCGCGAGGCGGACCACGTTGGGCAGCGGGTCCACGCCGGTCGCCAGCCGCATCACCTCGGTGGCGATACGGGCGCCCGTCAGCCGGCAGGTGATCTCCAGGAGGACCACCCGGCCGTCGTGCGTGCGCAGGATGTCGGTGTTGACCACCGCCGGGTCCAGGCGCAGGGCCGCGGCCCCGCGCCGTACGGTGTCGACGACCTCCGCGATCTGCTCGGCGGTCAGCCGGCTGGGCAGGGTGTCCCCGCCCTCGAAGAAGTGCGGGGCGAACTCCTCCTTGCGCCCGTACTCCCGGTCGGCGAACCCGAACGGGTGCAGCTCGCCGTCGACCATGAAGGCCGCCAGCGTGTGCTCGGTGCCCTCCAGGAACTCCTCGACCACGATCCGCCCGCCGGGACTCAGCCGCAGCGCCTCCTCCGCGAGCGGGCGGACCTGATCGGCCGTCTCCGCCTTCAGCACACCCAGCGAGCCGGTCTGGTCGCTGGGCTTGATGACCGCGGGCAGCCCGATGTCCGCCACGGCCCGCACCGCCTCGCCGACGCTCTCGGCGGTGGCGAACCGCGGCAGGTCGAGCCCGGCGGCGCGCAGGATCCGCAGCCGCCGGTCCTTCAGCGTGCAGTCCAGGGCCGTCTCCAGCGGCAGCCCCGGGCAGCCGAAGCGCCGTGCGAGGGTGCTGATCACCGGCGGGTTGTCCGCGCCCAGGGAGAACACCCCGTCGATCCGGTCGATGCCGGCCGCCGACAGCTGCGCGAGCACCGCCACGGCGTCGTTCGGATCGACGGCGAGCAGCACGTCCGCGGCGGCGCGGGCCCGGTCCGTCGGACGGTCGGTGGCCACCACCAGCTCCCACCGGGGCGAGCGCAGCTCCGTCAGGGAGCGGTCCATCCCGGAGCCCAGCCCGCAGACCAGGAGGCGGTCAGTCACGGCCGCCCCCCTCCCGGCCGGCGGCGGGCACGGCACCCAGGGAGATCACCTGGAACACCTCCGCGTGCCCAGAGCCGGACGACACCGCCCCGCGGTAGCGGGCCAGGCCGCGGATGCCCTCGTCCCACGCGGCGTGCCGCAGCTGGGAGGCGTAGGCGCGCATCGCCTCGACCTTCGTCTCGATCTGCCCGTCGATGTCCTCCGCGTACTGGAAGCGGGCCATCGGCGCCCACACCTCGTAGCCGAGCACCAGGCGGGGCGCCGGCATGGGGCGGCCGCCCGTCTCCTGGAAGAACTCCGACTGCGCCATCCACAGCGCCTCCACGGTCAGCCGGTGGACCATGCGGTGCTCGACGTCGTCGTCGTTGTCGTGCGGCAGGTACACCACCTGCGGCCGCACCTCCCGCAGGATCCGGACGAGGTCCAGGTGGACCCGGCGGGAGAGGGCGAAGTCCCGGGAGGGCTCCTCCAGGCGGATGCAGCGGTGCACGCCCAGGGCCTTGGCGGCGGCCTCCGTCTCGGCGGCGAACTCGGCGTCGGATACCGCGTCGTCCAGGGCGCTGCGCTCGCGGCCGATGACGATGACCACCGTCACCCGGGCGCCGTCGCGGACGTGCTTGGCGATGGACCCGCCGCAGCCGATGACGTCGTCGTCGGGGTGCGGCGCGACCACCAGGACGTCGCTCACCCCGGTCATGCGCCGGCCTCCGGGGCTTCCCCGGCCCAGCGCGCCCACTGACCGGTCAGCTCCACGGCCTCGGCGAACGGGGTGCGCGCCGTGAAGCCGAGGACCCGGCGGGCCTTGCCCGCGGCGGCGCGGGCCGTCGAGCGGTACAGCTCCAGCTCCCAGTCCGCCACCGGCTCACCCGCCGGGACCGCCGAGGGCCCGCCCAGGCCCCGCAGGGCGCGGACCGCGTCGAAGAAGGCGCCCCAGCGCAGCTCCTCGGCGTGGCCGACGAGGAACCGCTCGCCGGCGGCCGCCGCGCTGTCCACGGCCAGCAGCACGGCCTCGGCCAGGTCGTCGACGTACACGGCGTTGCACACGCCCCCGCCGCCCTCCGCGGGAAGCTGCGCGAAGTCGGACTCGGCACGCCGCAGTTGGGCGGTGGTCCACTGGCCGCCCCACGGGCCGTGGACGACGCCCGGCTGGATCACCACCGTCTCCAGCCCGTCGCCGTGCGCCTCCGTGACCAACTGCTCGGCGGCGAGCTTCTGCTGCTCGTACTCGCGGTCGGCCGGGTCGGCGCCCCGGGCGGGGGAGTCCTCGGTCAGGTCGCCCGAGACGGCGGGGTCGTAGACGTCGATCGTGCTCAGGTGCACCACGCGGCGCACCCCGGCGGCGCGCGCCGCGGCCAGCACGTTCGCCGTGCCCTCCACGGAGGCGGCCCATCGGCCGGCCTCGTCGCCGGAGCTGCCGAACGCGCAGTGGACCACGGTGTCGCAGCCCTCGAACGCCGCCCGCAGCGTGCCGGCCTCCAGCAGGTCGGCCTGGCGGAACTCCAGCCGGTCCTGCGGCAGGACCGACAGCCGCGCGGCCCGGCCGAAGCCGCGGACCACCGGCCGGACCCGGGCCCCGGTGCCGAGGACCAGCCGCTCGACCAGCCTGCCGCCGATGAACCCGCTCGCGCCCGTCACCGCCACCGTGCGGCCGGCGAGCGACGGACCCCCGGCGGCCCCGTCGCTGCCGCGGGTGGTCCACGGCTGGGCGGAGGCCGTGCGGGCCGGGCCGCCGTAGCACTCCTGGATCAGCTTCACGACGCGTACGCCGTCCTCGGCGCCCGAGTGCGCCGGGGCGGCGCCGCGCACGGCGGCGGCGAAGTTGGCCAGCTGCTCCGTGAAGAGCAGCTCCCACTCGTCCTGGGCCGGGGCGACGGCGTCCACGTCGCCGCGGTGCAGCTCCACCCCGTCCGCGGTGACCAGGGTGCACTCCCCGGCCGGGAAGTCGGTGCCGATGGTGGCGGTCGCCCGGGTGCCGGTGACCGTGCAGCTGATCCCGAGGTCGCGCAGCCGGCTGAAGTCGCACCGCACGTCGGTCGCGCCGAAGCGCAGGTCGGCGCGGGCGTCGGTCTCCACCCCGCCGAGGGAGTTGTCCTCGTAGCGGACCACCTCGACGTCGGGGCCGAGCCACCACAGCAGCGTGTCGAAGACGTGCGAGGCGGTGTCGGTGAGCACGCCGCCGCCGGCGAGCCGCCGGTCGAACATCGACCAGGAGACCGGCTCGTGGGCGTACGGGTGGCCCTCCGACCAGTCGACCCGCACCACCTCGCCGAGCTCGCCGCTGTCGATGAGCCGCTTGACCCAGGCGTAGGCGGGGAAGAGCCGCCGCGGATGGGCCATGGCGAGCACCGGCGCGCCCTCGGCGGCGGCGGTCGCGGCCAGCGCCTCGGCGTCCTCGACCGAGGTGGTCATCGGCTTCTCCAGCAGGACGTGCTTGCCGGCCGCCAGCAGCTCCCGCACGATCGGCGCGTGCAGGGTGTGCGGGGCGACGACCACGGCGGCGTCGAACGCGTCGGCAGCCTCCGCCGGATCGGCGGCGAGCACCACCCGGTCGGCGTCGGTGCCGCCCAGCTCCCGGTAGAGGGCCAGGGCGGCCTCGGCCTGGCGCGGGTCGCGGTCGACGAGCGCGGTCAGCTGGACGTCCCCCTTGAGCGGGGGCAGGGCGGGCAGGTGGCAGCCGCGGGCGGCGGCGCCGCACCCGACGATCGCGAGGCGTACGGGAGGCATGTGTGCTCCAGGGGTCGTGTGAGAAAGGGGAGGGGCGGGGGCGGGGCGGGCATACGGCCGCGCCCCGGTCACGGCGCGGGCGGTCCGGCGGGGTGGTGGACCCACACGTTGGGCTCGGCATACGTGCCGTGGCCGTCCGCGGTGACACGCAGCGGCACCAGGCCGCCGGGCAGCAGGTGGTCCCCGGGGCCGGGCAGCGGATGGCCGAGGAACTCCTCCCAGCGGGCCACGGGCTGGCGGATCACCAGGGACCGCTCTGCCGTGCCCAGCAGGACGGCGCCGAGTTCGAGGTGGGTGCGCAGCCACGGGTCGAAGCAGCGCCCGTCCGGCCGGACCCAGGCGGCGTACTCGCCGATCGGGACCAGCGGGTAGCGGTGCTTGCGGGTGGGCCGGACCGGGATGACCACCCCGCGGGGCGCGTCCTGTGCGGCCCGCCGCCGGACCTCGGCCAGCAGCCTTTCGGCGTGGCCCGCCGCCCGGTGGCCGGGGTGCACGGACACCGACAGCATGCACACGGTGTCCGGACGGTCCGGCGGGCCGTGGTCGACGGCCTCCACCAGGACCTCGTCGCTGCCGGACGGCAGCGACGAGGTGCTGCCGTCCCAGCGGACCGGCAGCCCGTTGGCCGCCGCGACCAGGTTGCCGTCGCCGTCCACCAGGCACAGCTGGTGGGCGGGGTAGCGCTCGTACATGCCGTGCCAGCGCCAGTTCCCGGGGGACTCCCAGCCCATGAACGCGGGCATGTTGGCGGCGATCAGGTCGTCCACCGCGGGCAGCAGCCACGGATCCCGGGACAGGTCGGTGAGGGTCGGGGACACCGGCGCGTCAGCCCAGCAGCCGGGTCCGGGCCGTGGCCCGCATCTCGCGGGAGCGCCGCAGGTCGGACGTCACGCACACCCGCTTCAGCCAGCGGTCGGTGCCGTCGTAGCGGGCCTGGAAGGGCAGCCGGCCGTGCACCGCGCGGTGGTTGTCGATGAACAGCACGTCGCCCTGGTCCGCGACGACCTCCCGCATCCCGGCGTCCACCACCTTGAACAGCGCCTCGTAGGCCCGGCGCGCCTCCGTGTCGTCCTCCGGCACGGAGGTGAAGTACGGGTCGAGGCGCATGTACGGGTCCACGCGCGAGCCGTAGAGGAGCGGGCCGAGCGGCCGCTCGTCGATCATCCGCTGGATGGTGGCGAACCGGGCCGCCTCCTCCTCGGACGCGATCGTGTTGTTCTTCGGCAGGTGCGACTCGTCGGGGGCGATGTAGTAGCGCGGCTCGAAGAGGATGTCGATGTCCTCGGCGGACAGCGACGACAGGTCCAGCTCGCCCACCGTCGTGGGCACGTTGTCGGGATTGCGCAGCGCGCCGAGGATCAGGTAGTCGCTGCGGTAGGGGTGGAAGGCGTCCTCCGTGTGCCAGGTCAGCAGCTCCTTGCTGCCCATCCCGAGCTGGTCGTTCTCGTGCTGGCGGATCGGGAAGATGTCGTGCACGAGGTGGCCGTCCTGCTGCGTGGCCCACCCGAAGGGCTCCCCGAGCAGCGCCGAGTACAGCATGAGCAGCAGCTCCTCGGGGAACTCCGGGCCGGGCCGGCCTCGGCCGCGCCAGTGGTCGGGAGTGGGGCCGATGCGCTGCTGGTCGAAGTCGTGCCCGCGGATCACGGTGTGGCCGTGCCGGTCGGCCAGCTTGAACTCGCGCAGGAAGTCCTGCACGCCCTCGGGCAGCCGGGCCGCGAGCCGCGGCAGTTCGTGCAGCAGGACGGGGTCGCCGAAGGACGGGTACGAGGCGGCCAGTTCGAGGCTGAGCTCCGCGATGGCGGAGGCCTCGTCGGCCGTCAGGGTGTAGCCGGGCGTGGACGGGTCGGTGAGGTTCGACATGCCAACTCTCGCTGAGTGGTCGGGGATGGTTGCTGCCCGCGTACGGCCGGAGCCGGCACGGCGGGCCCTCGGGTGGTGCGGTGGTGCGGTGGTGCGGTGTCGGACGGGGCGGTCAGCGCCGGGAGGCCCGGCGCTCGGCGAGCGCTCCGGCGAGCAGCCGGGGCGTCGGCGAGGCGAAGAGGGCGCTCGCCCGCAGTCCGGCGGCGGCCGGGTCCGACTCGCGCAGCCGCGCCAGCAGGCGCATGGCGAGCAGCGACTGGCCGCCGTGGTCGAAGAAGTTGTCGTCGGGGCCGAGCGCGGGAGCGCCCAGGACCTCGCGGAAGAGGGCGAGTACGGACTCCAGGGGCTCCAGGGGATCCCGCGAGGTGTCCGCGGCCCGGTCCGGGACCGGCCCCCCGGCCGGAGGGCCGGCCTGGGCCGCCGCCCAGGCGGACAGCAGGCGCTTGTCCACCTTGCCGTGCGGGTTCTTCGGCAGGACCGCCACCCGGTGGAGCACGCGCGGGACCGCCCAGTCCGGCAGCTGCGCCTCCAGCGGCGCCACGAGCGCGTCCCGGTCGCCGCCCGTCAGCCGTACGGCCTCGCCGGGCAGCGGCGCGGCCGCCGGGTCCGCCGGCACGGTGAAGGCCCACAGGGCGGTTCCGGACGCCGGGTCGGGGAAGACCACCGCCTGGTCCACCCCGGGCAGCTCGCACAGGGCGCGCTCCACCCGGGCCGGCTCCAGCCGGTGCCCGCGGATCTTGACCTGGTCGTCGACCCGGCCGAGGAAGACCAGCTGCCCGTCGGCGTCGATCCGCCCCAGGTCGCCCGTGGCGTACAGCCGGGCGCCGGGCTCGGCGGCGTACGGGTCGGCGACGAAGCGGCGGGCCGTGGCGGCCTCGTCGTCGAGGAAGCCGCGGGCCAGCAGCGGGCCGCCGATGTGGATCTCCCCGGTCTCGCCGTCCGGCACCGGGCGGCCGCCCTGCCGGATGCTGATCTCCACGTCCCGCAGGGGCGTGCCCAGCGGCACCTCCTCGGCGTCGGACGGCAGCAGCCCGGTGTAGAAGGTGGAGCTGACGGTGCATTCGGTCAGCCCGTAGACATGGGCGAGGGCGGCCGGCTGCCGTGCCTGCCACGCGCGGTAGGGATGCGGGTCCATCCGCTCGCCGCCCACCACCACCGTGCGCAGCCCCGCCGGGGTGGTCGTGCCGCGTGCGGCGAGCCAGCGGGCGTACTCCAGCCAGTACTGGGTGGACAGCTCGACCACGGTGGTTCGGGTCCGGCCCAGGGCGGCGTGCAGCTCCTCGGCGTCCAGGGCGCGGGTGTCCTTGCGGCACACCACGGCCGCACCGGCGGCGAACGCCGGGAACACCTCCTCGATCAGCACGTCGAAGCCCAGCGACGCCACCTGGAGCCAGCGGTCGTGCGGCGTCAGCGCGAGCCGCTCGGCGACCGCCGAGGCGAACCGGCGCAGGGCGTCCCGCTCGACCACCGTGCCCTTGGGCCGGCCGGTCGACCCGGAGGTGAACAGCACGTACGCCACGTCGGACCCGGCGGCCGCCCGTACCGGCCGCGCCGCGTCCAACGCCGCCGCTGCCGCTGTGCCGCCGCCGGTGTCCGGACCGGCCGGCGCGTACGCCCCCTCGGGTGCGTGCGCTCCGTCGCCCAGCCACACCGCGGCCGCCGTGCGGTCCACCAGTGCCGCGCGGGCCGCGGGCGGCAGCCGGTCGTCGAGTACGGTGAACCCCGCCCCGGCCTTGAGCGCCGCCAGCATGCCGAGCACGGTGCGGGCGGGGTCGCCGAAGGCCAGGCCCACCAGCTTCCCCGGCCCGGCCCCGCGCGCCGCGAGTCCGGCCGCCCAGCCGTCGGTGAGCCGGTCCGCGTCCTGGTAGGACAGCTCCCGGTGCGGGGTCACGAGCGCGGGCCGGGCGGCGTGGTCGCGCACCGAGCGGTCCCACAGGTCGAGCACGTCGGGTGCGGCCGCGCCGGGTCCGGCCGCACCGGGTGCGGCCACGGCGGTCACCTGCCGCCCCCGCGGGAGCGCAGGAACTCCGACAGCCCGGCGAGCCCGGCCCGGAAGCCCTCCCGGGGGCCGCCGAAGCCGAGCCGGGCGCCGTGCGGCGCGCCGAAGGCCGTACCGGGCACGAGCAGGGTGCGGTGGCGGGCGAGCAGTTCCAGGCAGAACCGCTCCACCGCCTCCGGGCCCGCCGCCGCCCGCTCCAGCTCGCGGAAGACCGGCAGTGCGCACACACCGCCCTCCGGCGGGGTCCAGCGGACCAGGTCCTCGTGCCCGGCCATCCACTGCGTCAGGTATGCGAGGTTGCTCCGGGCCTCGGCCGCCCGCGTGCCGATCAGCTCGTCGGCGTGCCGCATGGCCCGCTCCGCGACCAGCTCGACCAGCGGCGAGAGGAACAGCGTGGTCCGGTCGCGCAGCGGGAAGGTAGCCGTGATCAGCTCCTTCGGCGCTACGGCCCAGCCCACCCGGAGGCCCGGCAGTCCGAAGGTCTTGGAGAAGGTGCCGTAGGACACCGTGTCGCCGCCGTCGGCCCCCGGGTCGGCGAGCACCTCCCAGCGGTGGGCGATCTCGGCGGTGGCGGCGTCCCACACCAGCACGGCGCCGGCCTGCGCGGTCTGCTCCCGCAGGGCCTTCAGACCCTGCGGGGACAGCGTGGCGCCGGTCGGGTTGTGCGGGAAGTTGACGATCACGGCCGCGGTGCCGGGCGTGACCAGGTCGGCCAGCACGTCGGGGTCGATCTCCCCGTCCTGCACGGCCCGGGCGGGCAGTTCGGCCACCTCGCAGCCGGCCGCCCGGGGGTAGTGGCCCAGCGAGTGGTAGATGCCCTGCTGGACGACGACCCGGTCTCCCGGGTGCAGCAGGGTGCCCAGCGTCAGCGCGATGGCCTCGCTGGAGCCGTGGGTGACCAGCACCCGGTCGGCGTCGCCGCCGGCGTAGCGGTCGGCGATGGCCTGGCGGATGCCGGCACCGCCCTGGGAGACGCTGTCGTCCATGACGATCCGGTCGAGGTCCGCGGCCGGGATCCGGCAGACGTCGCGTATCTCGGCGAAGGTGTACGGGTGGACCCCGCTGGAGCTGATGTCGTGGATGTCGGGGCCGAGGTGCCTGCGGTACCACTCCTCCAGTACCGGAGGGTCTTCACGCCGCGGACGGAGACTGCTCATGGCTGTGCAACTGTCCCTTCTCTACCCCTGACGGGTTTCCCGCCACCACCGCTGCCCGGAGAGCGGGAGCGTGTCGATGGGGTCGTAGTAGTGGTACGAACCGCTGTGGGCGTCCGGATCCGCCGCCTCCAGCGGGGTGAGATAGCTCTTGCTCCAGTGCGACACCCCGAGGTCGCGGTCGTAGGAGTCGGCCTGGTCCACCCACCGCTTGCCGGCCATCGGCACGTCGCACACGATGCGCGGGGTGGCGAACCCCGGGAGGTAGCCCATGATCTGGCGCTGGATCGCCTGCGCCCGGTGCAGCGGCACCCGCCAGTGCTCGGCGTTCGGGATCATGTCGCACATGTAGAAGTAGTACGGAGTGATGCCGGCGTGGTCGGCGAGCGCGAAGCACAGGTCGAGCAGGTCGTGCGCGCTGTCGTTGACCCCGCGCATCAGCACGCCCTGGTTGCGGACGTCGTGCAGACCGGCGCCCAGCAGCGCCCAGGCCGCCTGCGCCACCCCGGGCGTCACCTGCTGGGCCGCGTTGGCGTGGGTGTGCAGCGCGATCCGCACGCCGCGCGAGCGCGCCTTGCGGGCGATGCGCTCCACCCCGTCGAGCACGGGGCCGGAGCTCCAGTGCTGGGGCAGTCCGATCAGGCCCTTGCTGGCGAGGCGGATGTCGCGGATCGAGTCGATGTCCAACAGGCCGTCCACGAAGCGTTCCAGCCGCGGCCAGGGCAGGTTGGCCAGGTCGCCGCCGGAGACCACCACGTCCCGGATGCCGGGTGAGGAGCGCAGGTGCTCCAGGATCCGCTCGGCCCGGTCGACGGGCTTGAGCTGGAGCCTGTTCTTGGTGACCTGGGGTGTGGAGTTGCCCACCAGGTCCATCCGGGTGCAGTGCCCGCAGTACTGGGGGCAGGTCGAGAGCAGTTCCGCCAGCACCTTGGTGGGGTAGCGGTGGGTGAGCCCCTCGACCACCCACATGTCCTGTTCGTGCAGCGAGTCCCTGCTGGCCATCGGGTGCGAGGGCCAGTACGGGTGCCGGTCGGAGAACACCGGCAGCATGTAGCGGCGCACCGGGTCGTCGTAGAACGCCTTGGTCAGTTCGCCGGGGCGGGCTGCGGCCGCCTCCGGGGCCATGGTGTTGAGCATCTGGGGCGGCAGCAGCACCGACATGGTCGCGCGGTGCTTCCGGTCCTGCTCCCAGTCCTCGTAGAACTCCTCGTCGAGCAGGTCGCCGACGACGGCGCGCATTCCCTTCGCGTCCTTGACGCAGTGGGCGCGCTGCCACTGCGGGTCCGCCCACTGGGCTTCGGTGACATCCCGCCATCCGGGGAAGCGGCGCCAGTCCGGTTCCACGAGCGGGGTGCTCCGGTACGTGTAGACGCCTTCGATTGCCGCTGTTTCCGTCTGGCTGCGTGCTGTGTCCACCAACCCGCCACCCATTCCCGTCGCTTTCGGCCGTATCGCCTGACGGCAACTGATCTTGCAGAGCCCCGGGGTTGTACACGAGGGCCGGTTGTACGGGGCGCAAGGGATGTTCGGCCCTGTACAACAGGCCGCCGAAGGCGGATGGTTGTACGGGGCACCGGACAGCGTCGCCTCCATGCGGCGCAACGCCGCGTGCCGGGAAGCGGAACCCGCGGGGAACGCGTCCGGACGCCCGGCCCGGCGGGCCGGTTAGGTCAGCCTTATTCGGACGATCCGGCCGTCTGATGGCCGGATTTCTCGGCTGCCGATTGATCGATATGTCAGTGGCATGTACCAATGTCCGACAGGTCCCGGTGCGGAGGTCCCCCTGTGTCATGGGGGCCTCGCAACCGGTCGTCACGCCCGTGCGTCCGCCGGCCATCCGGTTGTACGGCGAGACGAGAACCCGCGCTTCGCTCACACCATCCATCACCAGGGGAGAAGCATGCCCAGGCCAGAGCGGTTGTTGGACCCCATGGCAGGACCACTGGAGGAGTTCGCCCACGAACTGCGCGGTCTGCGCAGGCAGGCGGGGAACCCCTCGTACCGGACGATGGCGAAGCACGCCCACTACTCGGTGGCCACCCTCGCCGAGGCGGCCCGCGGACTGCACAAGCCCTCCTTGAAGGTGACGCTCGCCTACGTGGCGGCGTGCGGCGGAGACCCGGAGCCCTGGATCCGCCGCTGGAACCGCCTCAGCAGCGAACTCGCGGAACGCGAAGGGCCCTCCCGCGGCCGGTCGGGATCCGCCTCCGCCGGCCTGGCGCCCGCCCGGCCGGACGCCCGCCGCGGCCCCCTGCACGGCGAACCGGCCGCCGCTGCCCGGACAGCCCCCGCGGCCCGGGTTGCCGCTCCCCGGACCGCCTCCGCCTCCCTCCAGGCGGCGGTCCTCCGGCAGCCCGCGCCGCCCTCGGCCGGGCCCCGCTCCGCCGGTTCCCGCAAGGCCGGAGCCACCCGCCCCGCCGCCCCGGCCGGCGCCGCCGCGCGCCGCCCCGCCGCGGACGCGCTGACCGCCGGCGAACGGGCGGAACTGCGCCGGCTGCGCAGCGAGGTCGAGGAACTGCGGCACGCCAACGCGGTGCTGAAGGAGGCGTCCGCGATCTTCGCCGCGGATCTCCGCACAAAGTCCCAGGTCGTGTACAACCCGGCGGACCGACAAGATCCGTTGCCGTGACCGGACGCCGAGCGCCCCGACGGGCCCGAGGCGGAACCGGAGGATCCCGACCGACCTTTGGGGACTGACCATGCGTGTGCTCGGAGTCAACGGCTGGCCCGGTGCCAGCCACGACGGTGCCGCCTGCCTCGTCGTGGACGGCGACGTCATCGCCCTGGCCGAGGAGGAACGCTTCACCCGCCACAAGCACGCCTACGGGGAAGCACCCCTCAACGCCGCGGCCTACTGCCTCGCCGAGGGCGGTCTCACCCTGGACGACATCGACGTGGTCGCCCACGGGTGGGACCTGCCCGCCCTCTTCGCCGACCGGGGCCTGGACTGGTTCGACAGCGACGCCGAGGCCCTCGAACACCTGCTGCCGAAGAAGCTGTTCCCGCGCAGCAGCGACCCCCGGCTGACCTTCGTCGGCCACCACACCGCCCACGCGGCCAGCGCCTACCTCCTCTCCGGCCGCGACCGCGGCGCGATCCTCGTCCTCGACGGACAGGGCGAGAACGAGAGCACCACCCTCGCCGTCGGCATCGACGGCGAGATCAAGACACTGCGCGCGCACACCCCCGGCTGGTCGCTGGGCTACTTCTACGCCGCCGTCTGCGCGTACGCCGGCCTCGGCGCCGACAACGCCGGCAAGATGATGGGCCTGGCCTCCTACGGCACCCCCGGCGACCTCACCTTCGGCGGCGCCTTCGCCTTCACCGACGAGGACTTCACCATCGGCGTGGTCCCGCCCGACCTGCGCTCCACGGGCAGCACCGACGAGGAGACGGCCACCATCCGGCACTGGCTGGAACACCTGGAGAAGGCCCTCCCGGACGCCCCCAACCGCAGCACGCGCCGCTTCGACCCCGCCACCGGCCGCTTCGCCAAGGCCACCGCCCGGGACCCCTTCGAGTACCGCGACGTCGCCGCCACGGCCCAGGCCGCCCTGGAGCGGGCCGTCATGGGCCTGGTCCGGGGCCTGCTCCGGGAGACCGGCGAGACCACGCTGATGATCGCCGGCGGGGTCGGGTTCAACGCCACCCTCAACGGCAAGATCATGCGGATGCCGGAGGTCCGGGACCTCTTCGTCCAGCCCCTGGCCGGCGACCAGGGCGTCTCGCTCGGCGCCGCGGTCTGGGCCGCCGCCCAGGAGGGCGACCGGATCAAGCCCATGAACGGCTCCGTCGCCTGGGGCCCGCAGTGGTCCCCGGACCGGATCCGGCACGTGCTCGACGCCTCCGGCACCGCCTACACCGAGCCCTCGGACATCGCCGCAGCCACCGCCGGGGTGCTGGCCGCCGGCGGGGTCTCCGGCTGGTTCCAGGGCCGGGCGGAGGGCGGCCCCCGCGCCCTGGGCCACCGCAGCCTCGTCGCCGTACCCGACCCCGAGTCCACCCGCGACCGCGTCAACGTCCGGATCAAGGACCGCGAGGCGTGGCGCCCGTTCGCCCCGAGCATGCAGGAGGAGGCCGCCGAAGCCCTCATCGGCACCGCCACCCCGCTGCCGTACATGATCGTCACCACCCCGGTGACCGAGGCCGGGGCCGCGGCCATGCCGGCCGTCGTCCACAGCGACCGCACCACCCGCCCCCAGACCGTCTCCGCCGCGGTCGACCCGCTCTACCACCGCCTCATCGGCGAGGTCGGCCGCCACACCGGCACCGCGGTCATCATGAACACCTCCTTCAACGGCCGTGACGAACCGGTCGTGTGCAGCCCCGCCGACGCGCTCGCCACCTTCCACCGGCTGCCCCTGGACGCCCTCGCCCTCGGCCCGTTCCTCGTCCGCCGCCCCGCCGGATCCCTGCGGGAGGCCGGCGCGTGACCACCCCCGTACGGCCGGCGGACCCCGAAGCCGCCCCCGCCCCGCACCCGCGACCGCCGGCCGGCCCGGACGGCGCGGCCGGCCCGGACGCCCCGACCGCGGCGCACGTGTACGACCGCCTCGCCGACTGGCTCGCCGAAGCGGTCCTCACCCCCGACGCCGACCTCACCGCCCCCCTGCGCGACCTCGGCGTGGACTCCCTCGACCTGATCCGCACCGCCCGCCGCATCGAAGCCGGCTTCGGCGTACAGGTACAGCTGCGCGAACTGTCCGCCCCCGACCTGACCGCCGCCCGCCTCGCCGAGCTCGTCGCCGACCGGGCCGCCCGGCGCGGCAGCGCCGAGGCCACCCCGCCCGGCACCGCCCAGGGCCCCGTCGTCCTCACCCCCGCCCAGGAACAGGCCTGGGAGGAGCAGACGGGCGAACGCGGCCACTGGAACCAGGCCCTGCTGTTCACCACCCGGACGGGCATCGACCCGGAGCTGTTCGCCGAGGCCGTCCGCCGGCTCGTCGCCGGCCACGCCTCGCTGCGCCTGGCCGTCGAGGACCGCCCCGCCCGCCGGCCCCGGCAGACCGCCGCCGCCCTGGCCACCGACGGCCCGCCGGAGGCGGCCCTCGGCCCGGTGCTCGACACCGTCGACGTCAGCGAAGTCGCCGACGCGGACCTGTCGGCCGCGATCACCCTGCGGTGCGCGGTGGAACAGCGCTCCCTCGACCCCGCAGCCGGCCGCACGGCCCGTTTCGTCCGCTTCGACGCCGGCCCCTCCCGCCCCGGCCGGCTGCTGATCACCATCCACCAGATGGCCGTCGACATGGTCTCCTGGTCCGTGCTCCTCGCCGACCTGGAGGAGGTGTACACGGCGCTGGAGGCGGGCCGGCACGACGTGTGGCCGACCGAGGGCACCTCCTACCCCGAGTGGGCCCGGGCCCTCGCCGCCCACGCCCGCACCCCCGAGGCGGAGGAGCAGGCCGAGTGGTGGACGGAGGTGGCCCGCACCCCCGCAACCCTGCCGCCGGACCACCCGGTCGCCGACCCGCGGGCGGCCAACACCGCCGCCACCGCCGCCACCCACCGCGAGGAGTTCCCCGAGGAGCTCACCGCCCGCCTCCGCGCGGCGGCCCGCACCCACCGGGCCCACCCCGGCGACCTCGTCCTGCACGCCCTCGGCGAGGTGCTCGCCGAACGGCTCGGCGAGCCGGCGGTCCGCCTGGACGTCCTGCGCCACGGCCGGGAGGAGAGCGTGGGGGACACCCGCCTGTCCCGCACCACCGGCTGGTTCACCACCACCGTCCCGGTCCGCCTGGACCTCGCCCCCGGCACCCCCGCCGAACGCCTGGCCCGGACCGTCGGCCACCTCGCTGCACTCCCCGGCGGCGGCGTCGGCCACGGCGCGCTCGCCCGGCACGGCCGGCCGCGGATCGCCGCCGCCCTGCGCGCCGCCCCGCCCAGCGACGTCTCCTTCGACTTCGAGGGCGACGACGCCGACACCCTGCCGCTGGGCACCCTCCTGCCGGACGCGGCCCCGGAACCGGTCGGCGACATCACCTCCGGGCACTGGACGCGCCCGCACCCGATCGAGGTGATCGCCACCACCGAGGACGACACCCTGCGCGTCGAGTGGTGGTACTCCACCGCCCTGCACGAGGAGGCGACCGTACGCGCGCTGGCCACCCGCCACCGCGCCGCCCTCACCGCCCTCCTCGACGCCCTGGCCGGCCCCGGCGCGCCCGTGGCCCCCACCCGCTGAACGCCCGACGGACGGACCGGAAGACGCCTGCCATGATCCTGCCCAGCGTGCTGGACCCCTTCTTCGCCATCGCCCGCTCGGACCCGGACCGGCCCGCCGTGGTCGACAACGGGGTGACCGTCGGCTACGGCCAACTCGCCCGCTGGGCGGGGGCGGTGGCCGACCTGGTCGCCACCACCCGCACCCCGGCGGGCGCACCCCCCGTGGCCATCCACGCGCACCACAGCGTCCGCGACATCGCGGCCGTCCTCGGCACCCTCGCCGCCGGCCGCGGCTACGTCCCCGTCGCCGACGGACCGGAAGGCCACGCCGACCGGGCCCTGCACGCCCTCGGCTGCCGCGAGCTCATCGCCACCGCCGAGACCGGCCGGCTGCCCGGAGTCGACCGCGTCCTGCGCCCCAACTGGGGCCCGTCCCGCGCCCCGCTGCGCGAGGCCGGCGAACCCGTACGGGCGCAGGACCCCGCCTACGTCCTGTTCACCTCGGGCTCCACCGGAGCCCCCAAGGCGGCCGCCGTCCCGCACGGGGCCCTGCACGCCGTGCTGCCCCACCTCATCCGGCAGTACGGCGCCGGACCCGGCACCGTCGCCCTCAACCTCCACCGGCTGGACGGCGACACCAGCCTGGAGGAGATCCTCCCGGCCCTGCTGACCGGCGGGCTCGTCGTCCTCGACGAGGACGGCGAGGCCGACCTCGACCGCGTCCTGACCGACAACGAGGTCACCCTCGTCAACCTGCCCGTCGACTACTGGCACCTGTACACCGGCCACCTGCTGGACACCGGCCGGTCCCTGCCCGCCTCCGTGGAGACCGTGGTCATCGGCGGCGAGGCCGTCCGCGCCGACATGCTGGAGCGCTGGCGCCTGCTGGGCGCCGACGACACCGTCCTGCTCAACACCTACGGCTCCACCGAGACCGCGCTGGTCACCCACACCGCGGTCCTCGCCGGCCCGGGAGCGCCCGACGACTTCCCCGACGGGGTTCCGATCGGCCGCCCGCTGCCGTCCGTACGGCAGGCCGTCGTGCCCAGGGCCGACGCACCGGACGGCCCCGGCGAACTCCTCGTGGCCGGGCCCCAGCTGGCCACCGGATACGTCGACGACCCCGCGCGCACGGCCGCGCGGTTCGTCGAGACCGACCCCGGCGGCGGCACCGACCGCTGGTACCGCACGGGCGACCTCGTCACCGACTGCGGCGACGGCGCGCTCGTCTTCCACGGCCGCATCGACCACCAGGTCAAGATCCGCGGCCACCGCGTGGACCTCCTCGACGTCGAGGAGGCCGTCGGCCGGTTCCCCGGCGTGACCGCCGTCGCCGCCGCCGAGCACACCAAGGGCGACCACACGGTCCTCGTCGCCTTCGTCGTCCTCGCACCCGAGCCGGCCGCACCGGCCGCCGCCGCGGCGCTGCGCGAGCGGCTGCGCGGCACCCTCCCCGAGCCGTTCGTCCCCGACCGGATCGTCGCCGTACCCGCCCTCGTGCACACCCGCACCGGCAAGGTCGACCGCGCCGGCACCCGGGACCGGTACCTGTGAGCAACCGACTCTTCGACGCCTCGGTCGCACCCGCCGCCGTTCCCGAGGCGGACGCCCGCGGCCCCTGGGCCTACCTGTGGTGGCTGGTGCGGATCCGTCCCCGGCCGCTGGTCCTCGCCGCCGTGCTCGGCGCCCTGTGGATGGTCCCCCTCGCGCTGGTCCCCCTCGTCATCGGACGGGCCATCGACGAAGCCGGGCAGGACGCCGGCCAGGCCGGGCTCTACCTGTGGTCGCTGCTCGCCCTCGGCCTCGGCGTCCTCCAGGCCCTCGCCGGCGCAGGGCTGATCCAGGCCGCCGTCGGCGCGGAGGCGCACGCCCTGTCGGTCACCCACCGCGTGCTGATGCGGCAGGTCGTCAGAGTCGGCGCCACCCTGCGCAGCAAGGCCCGCTCGGGCGACGTCGCCGCCTCCGCCGCGGCCGACGTGGAGAGCATCGGCAACGCCTTCGAGGTCGTCGGCCGCACCGTCGGGGCGGTGGTCGCCGCCGTCCTGGTGGCCGTCGCCCTCACCGTCACCTCACCCGTGCTCGGCCTCGCCGTCCTCATCGGCGTACCCGCCGCCGTCCTCGGCATCGGCCCCCTGCTGCGGCCCCTCCAGGAACGCGACGAGGAACAGCGCGAACAGATGGGCATCGCCACCTCCCAGGCCGGCGACATCGTGGCCGGCCTGCGCATCCTGCGCGGCATCGGCGGCGAGGCCGTCTTCGCCGAGCGCTTCCGGCGCACCAGCCAGCAGGTGCGCCGGGCCGGCGAGTCCGCGGGCCGGATGGAGGCCTGGCTCCAGGCGGCCGGCGTCCTCCTGCCCGGCCTGGTCACCGTCGGCATCGTCTGGTTCGGCGCCCGCCTCGCGCTGGACGGCACCATCACCGCCGGCGAACTCGTCGCGTTCTACGGCGCCTCCGCCTTCCTCACCCTGCCCGTCAGCACCGCCACCGAGGCCGCCGAGACCCTCAGCCTCGCCAAGGTCGCCGCCGGCCGGGTCTGCACCCTCCTGCAACTCACCCCCGCGACCGTCCGGCCCGACCACCCCGAACCGCTCCCGGCCGGCGCGCTCGCCCTGGCCGACACCGGCACCGGCATCACCGCAGAGGCGGGCCGCCTCACCGTCGTCACCGCCCCCGCCGACCGCGCCGGCGGCCTCGCCGACCGCCTCGGCGGCCCCGGCACCGGCGGCGCCGCGGCGGAGGTCCGGCTCGGCGGCGTCCCCCTGGACCGGGCCGACCCCGCCGAGGTCTCCGCCCGCCTGCTGCGCTCCGGCCCCGCCGACATCCTCTTCAGCGGCACCGTACGGGAGGAGCTGACCGCCGGATCCGCCCGCCCCGGGCCGGCCCTGGACCAGGCCCTGTTCGCCGCCGACGCCGCCGACGTCGTCGACGCCCTGCCCGGCGGCCTGGACGCCCGCCTCGACGAGGGCGGCCGCGCCCTGTCCGGCGGACAGCGCCAGCGGCTGATCCTCGCCCGCGCCCTGCTCGCGGCGCCCGACGTCCTGGTCCTCGAAGACCCCACCGCCTCCGTCGACGCCCACACCGAGGCACGCATCGTCGCCCGCGTGGCCGCCCTGCGCGCCGGCCGCACCACCGTGGTCCTCACCGACAGCCCCCTGTGGCAGGGCGCCGCCGACCGCGTGGTCCGCCTCGACGGGCAGCCCGTCCCCGGCAGCACCGACCGCTCCGCAGGAGTGCCCTCATGACCACCACCCCCACCCGGGCCTCCGCGGCCGGCGCGGACACCGCCCCGGCCCCCGGCCCCGCCGGGCCCGCCGGAGCCACCGGCCGGCTGCCACTCGCCGACCGGTCCGACGTCCGCGCCTGGACCGGCGTCTTCCTCCGCGGCGAGGCACCCCGACTGGCCCTCACCTTCGGCCTGTTCGCCGCCGCCCTCGTGGCGAGCCTGGTGGGCCCCCGGCTCCTGGGCCACCTGGTCGAATCGGTCAAGGACGGCACCACCGCCGACCGGGTCGACGTACTCGCCCTCGCCTTCGTCGCCGTCCTCGCCTGCCAGACCCTCCTCGCCCGCGCCGCCCGCACCCAGGCCACCCTGCTCGGCGAACGGGTCCTCGCCCGCACCCGCGAGAACTTCGTGCGCCGCGTGCTCGCACTGCCGCTGTCCGAGGTCGAGGCCGTCGGCACGGGCGACCTGCTCAGCCGCGCCACGACCGACGCCGACCGGCTCAACGAGAGCATCCGCCAGGCGGTCCCCCGCATCGCGCTGGCCGCCGTCACCCTCGTCTTCACCTTCGCGGCCATCCTGCTGACCTCGCCCCTGCTGGCCCTCGGCCTGCTGGCCGGCGTGCCGTTCGCCGTGCTGTCCACCTGGTGGTACCGGCCGCGTGCCACCCGCGCGTACGAGCTCCTCCTCGCGCAGGAGGCCGACGTCCTGGCCGTCACCCACGAGACCGCCCGGGGCGCCGCCACCGCCGAGGCCCTCGGGCTCGGCCCCCGCCAGGCGCGCCGCCACGGCGCGGCCGTCGACGGGGTGGTGCGCACCCGGCAGCGCACCACCTGGCTGCAGACCATCTGGTTCCCGAGCCTGGACCTGGCCACCATGGTCCCGATGGCGCTCACCCTCCTGATCGGCGGACTCGCCTACCAGCGGGGCGAGGTGGGGCTGGCGGAGCTGACCGCCGTCGTCCTCTACGTCCAGGCCCTCGGCGAGCCCCTGAACGACCTGCTGACCTGGACCGACGAACTCCAGATCGGCAATGCCGCACTGCGCCGGATCCTCGGCGTCGAGCGGCTGCCCCGCGAGGAGCCCCGGCCGCCGGCCCCCACCGACGGCCACGCCATCCGCCTCGAAGGCGTCGGGTTCGGCTACGGAGCGGGCCGCGAGGTGCTCACCGGCATCGACCTCGACATCGCCGCCGGAGAACGGCTGGTGGTCGTCGGAGCCTCGGGCGCCGGCAAGTCCACCCTCGGCAAGCTGCTCGCCGGCGTCCACCACCCCACCCGCGGCACCGTCCGGATCGGCGGCGCCGACATCACCGCCCTGCCCGTGGGGCAGCTGCGGCGCGAGATCGTCCTCGTCACGCAGGAACAGCACGTGTTCACCGGCACGGTACGGGACAACCTGCTGCTGGCCGGTGAGCAGGACCGGGCCGAGGACACCGCCGAAGACGCCGACAGGGCCACGGAGGCGGACACCCCGCTGTGGAAGGCGCTGGAGAGCGTCCTCCTCGCGGACTGGGTGCGGTCCCTGCCCGAGGGCCTGGACAGCGAGATCGGACCGGGCGCGGCCCTCGTCTCCCCCTCCCACGCCCAGCAACTGGCCCTGGCCCGCCTGCTGCTGTCGGACCCGTACGCGCTCGTCCTCGACGAGGCCACCGCGCTGCTGGACTCCACCGCGTCCCGCCGCGTCGAACGCTCGCTGGCGGCGCTGATCGAAGGCCGCACGGTCGTCTCGATCGTGCACCGCCTGGACTCCGTACGCGACGCGGACCGGATCGCGGTCATGGACGGCGGACGGATCGTCGAGCTCGGCAGCCACGACGAACTCCTCGCCGCGAACGGCGCGTACGCCGCCCTGTGGCACGCCTGGGACACCGCCCGCCGCCCCGGCCCGCGCACATGACAACCGCCGCGGCCGCCCCGCCGCGGACGGCACGACGGCGACGTCACCGGCCGGCCACGGGGCCGGGGCAGCCGGGGCGACGAGCGGCATCCGGCGCCGCCGCCGACGGCGGCGAGCGGCGTCATCCCAATGGGGCGATGTGCGACACGGCGGATCAGGCAAGACTCTCGCCAAGCCCGACTCCGCCCCGGAGGTTCCATGCCGAACAGCGGCGCGCCCCGCCCCGACGTCCCGCGTCACGCCCCAGCCCGGCCGTCGCTCGTCCTGGCGTCCCTGATCACCGTCGCCGCGGTGGCCAACCTCAACCTGTCGGTGGCCAACGTGGCGCTGCCCGCGATCGGGAAGGCCTTCGACTCCTCCCAGACCACCCTGAACCTGGTCGCCGTGGGGTACTCCCTCGGCCTGGCCGCATCCGTCCTCTACCTGGGTGCGGTCGGGGACCGCCACGGGCGCAAGCTGCTGCTGCTCCTCGGCGTCGCCCTGTCCCTTCCCGCCTGCCTGCTCGCCGCGTACGCCCCCAACGACACCGTCCTCGTGGCGGCCCGGATCCTCGGCGGGCTCTCGGCCGGCATGGCCTACCCCACCACCCTCGCGCTGATCACCGCCCTGTGGGCGGGGCCGCCACGGACGAAGGCGATCGCCCTGTGGTCGGCGCTGGGCGGCGGCATCTCCCTGCTCGGGCCGGTGGTCGCGGGCGCCTTGCTCGAACGCTTCTTCTGGGGGTCGGTGTTCCTCGTCACCCTGCCCCTCGCCGTCGTCGCGCTGGCCATGGCCCTGCTGTTCGTCCCCGCGCACGCGAACGAGTCGGCCGAACCGGTCGACAACCTCGGCGGCGTCCTGTCCGTCCTCCTGATCGCGGGCCTGGTCCTGGCGATCAATTTCGCCGCCGTCCCCGGCGAAGGCGCGCTGGTCACCGGCCTCGCCGTGATCGCCGTGGCCGCCGGGGCAGCGTTCTTCCTCCGCCAGCGCCGGGCCCCCAACCCGCTGTACGACCTCCACATCGCCGCCCGGCGGACGTTCTGGGTCGCCGCATGCGCGGGAATCATCGTGTACGGCGCCATGATGGGCTCGGCGTTCGTCAGCCAGCAGTACCTGCAGAACGTGCTCGAGTACGACCCGGTCGAAGCCGGGGCCGCCATCCTCCCCCTCGTCGTGATGACCGTTCTCGTGGCACCGCGCTCCGCGAAGCTGGTCGAGTCGCGCGGCGCCCGCACCACCCTGCTGACCGGTTACGCGTTCCTCTTCCTCGCCTTCGCCTGGATGCTGCTGTTCTGGGGCGAGGACAGCAGCTACTGGCAGATCGGCTCCGCCTACGTGTTCATCGGCCTCGGCGCGGGCTTCGCGGGCACGCCCGCCTCCCACGCACTGACCGGATCGGTGCCCGTGCGACGGGCCGGCATGGCCTCGGGCACCGCCGACCTGCAACGCGACCTCGGCGGCGCCGTCATGCAGTCCGTCATGGGCGTGCTCCTCACCGCCGGCTACGCCTCGGCCTTCAACGCGGCGATCGCCGCCTCCCCCGAGAGCGAAGACGTGTCGGACCAAGTGCAGAGCGAGCTGACGAAGTCCTTCGCCTCCGCCGCGGAGACCGCCCAGCAGCACCCCCGGTACGCCGACCAGATCGTCGAGGCGGCACGCCAGTCGTTCCTCCACGGCGACGACTGGGCCTACACCGTCGGCCTGGCCGCGATCGCCCTGGGCGCCCTGCTGGTCTTCGCGATGTTCCCGCACCGTGACGCCGAGCGGGACCTCCTGCGGCACTACTCCGACGAGGACTCCGCCTCGGCTGCCACCGCGGGGCCCCGGTGACCGGCAGCCCGGGGCACCGGCCGACCCGCCGGGCCCCCGCCTGCACGGGCGCGATGCAGCACACGGCGCCCACACCCGGGAGCGGCTGACCCCACGGTCCCCGACCTGCTGGTGACCGGTACGGCGGTCACCCTGGGGCCGCTGCACAACACCGCCTTCATCCTGCTCCTCTCCACGCCGCACGGCGTCCGCCCGGGCCTCGCGTTCCTGCTGTCCTGCTGCCCTGGCTGGCCAACCTGAGCGCCGACCGCCCCGCCCGCACGGCCCGCCGCGCCGGGCCGCCCGGATCGACAACGCCTCCCCGGCCACCGCGGCCGGCCCCGCATGGCTGCTGCAGCCCTGGGCGCTCGTCGGCGCCGGCGCCGACGAGCGCCGTCGACGCGGACCTCTCCACCCCTGCCGACTGGCTCGCGCTGACCGGCTACTGACTGCTGGCCACGATCACCCCATCGTCATTGAGGCGTACGCCCTGAGCTCCCCCAGGGCCGCGCAGACCCGCCTGAAGGCCCTGCGAACCTGGCCGGAACGCCGCCAGGAGCAGCTGGTCACCGCCCTCTCCCTGGTCACCGGCCTGTGGCTGACGGTCCGGAGCATCCACGACCTGGTCACCTGAGGCACACCCCGGCCATTGTTTACTTACGGGTCGACCCGTATGGTAAACGTCATGAGCGATGCTTCTCCGCCCTCCAGAGGGCGTCCCCGGGATCCCCGATCGCACGAGGCGATCCTCCGCGCGACGGCAGAACTGATGGTCGAGTCCGGCTACGCTGCGACGTCGATCGGGGCGGTGGCCGCGCGGGCCGGCGTGGGCAAGGACACGATCTACCGGCGCTGGCCCGGCAAGCCGGAGTTGGTCTTCGAGGCCGTGTTCACGACCACCGACGAGGTACCGCCCCCGGACACGGGGACGCTGCTCGGGGACCTGACCGCACTGCTCCAGGGCCTGGTCGACGAGTTCCGCGCGCCCGCTGCCGCGGCGGCGCTCCCGGGGCTGCTGGCCGACTTCGCCGCGGATCCGGACCTGAGGGCGCGCATCCGCGGCGACTTCCTGGCCCCGTCGAAGGAACGGCTGCTGGTTGTCTTCGAACGGGCCGTGCTGCGTGGAGAGATCGCGGGCGAAACGCCCGTGGACCTGGTCCTGGACACGCTGGCAGGAGCCGTCTTCTTCCATGTCGGGCTGGTCGGCGAGCACCCTCGCCGAGAGACGGCCGCACTGCTGGCAGCCGTCGTGGCCAAGGGAATCGAGGTCCGATGAACGGCTGGCTGCTCGCAGCAGGGGTCACCGCTCTCGGCGTGACCGCGGTCCACATCGTCGGCGGCCACCGCGACGTGGTGCGCCCGCTGCTGTCCAGCGGGCTCGCGGACGAGCCCAAGCGCGTCCTGCACGCCGTGTGGCACATGGTGACCGCCGACCTGGCGCTCTCCGGACTCGCCCTGCTCTACCTCTCCCTGGCGGACGGTACGCCGGGTGCCGGCCTGCTGGCGTGGTTCGTGGCCGCGCACTTCACCGCGTACGCGGCGGCCTTCCTGGCCATCACGCTGTCCGTCAAGTGGCCCCGCCCCCTCCTCCGCCTGCCGCAATGGATCCTGCTCCTGCCGGTCGCAGCACTGGCGGCGGCGGGCGCCGCGTAGTCGCCGCGGCAAGACGCGATGGAGGCCCCGGCCGCCGACACGCAGAACAGATGAAAAAGAGACAACCCTACGTTCGTTCCGGACGCGCGTAGACCCGGCGCGTCGCCGGACCTGCGGGGATGACCTGCCGTGCTGTCAAGTCGGCGTAAATGGCTGAATGTTGAACTATTGGCCGACAAGCACACTACGGTTGCGGAGGTTGCTGTTCCACCGAGAGGAAACCCCTCATGACCGCTGCCGAAGCGCCGAGAACGGCCTGCATCCTCACCGGCTACCGCCCCGAGGACGGCTTCCTGGCTGCCGAACTGAATCCGCCTCCCCCCGAGTACGTGTGGCACGACAAGGAGGCCGAGCAGCAGGACCGGCGCTACGGCCCGGGGGTGGGCTACCAGCAGTGGCTCGCCGTCGACGCCCGTACCGGCGCCGTCTGGTTCGGGGACGTCGACTGGCGTGCCCCGCGCGAGGACGCGGAGGGCCGGCTTCCCGGGGTCCCGCGCAAGGCGCTGGGCGACGGCCTGCTGCCGGAGCCCGGGGTCCTGGTGCAGCTTCTGAGCCACATGACGCACGACGAGCAGCGCGGCTGCTCCTGGCGCTTCTTCACGGCTGAGGAGCTGCACGCGCTCGCGCTGCGCGTCCTGCCGGCCGTGCAGCGGCTCGTCGACTCGATCCACCGCACCGGGCCAACCGGGGAGCTCGAGTGGTCGGCCGAAGCGGCCACCGCATGGGAGGACATCGAGCGGGTCGCCACCCACACCTTCCACGCCTCCCGAGAGGTTGTCTGGCCCAGGCTCCTGACGACCCCTGTCCCCGCCTGGCGGGTCGAGGTCGGCGCCTTCCTCGAGAGCAACCCCGACCTGTGCGACCCCGCCTGGGAGTCGGCCACCGACGCGGAGCTCGACGCCTGCGCGGACTTCCGGCCCGAGTCGGGCTACGGCGGTGTCCCGGGGCGCGTCTGCCTCGCTGCCGGCCGGCAGATCGAGGACGGCTTCACCTTCTACGGCCACCGTGCCGCCCTGTACGCCCACCGCGCCCGGGCCTGGGGCGACCGTACGCCGATGGACGCCTGCACCTGGCTGGAGCGGACCGAGGCGGGCAGGAGGACCTGGGAGGCGGCCAAACCCCTCGGAGCCACTCTCGCCGACGTGCCGGACTGCGTCCTGTCGATGCTGGCCGACGGCTTCCAGAGCGCCGCGCAGGAAGAGGGGCTGGCCCTGATGGGACTGCCCGCCTACCTGCGGAGGCTGCGCGCCGAGGAGAGGGAGGCCGTCGACCGCCAGCTCGTCCGCGAAGGCGAGGAGGTCGAACGCCTGGAGAACATGCTCAGGGACTTCCGGGCCGCCCGGAACCGCACCGTGACCCGGATCCTGACCTGGGCCGATGGCCGCACCGACGAGGAGATCGCGCACCTGGCCTCCACGTCCCCCCAGTGCGTCGGCGACTGGCGTGCCCGCCTGGGCGAAGAGCAGACCTCCCAGCCCGCAGAGACCTGATCCGCCGGGTTGCCCGGCGACTCTTGACAGCCCTGCTCGACAGCCCGCAAGATCAGCCCGTGAACCTGTCAGACAGCCAGACAGGTGGCGCGATGCCGCGGCGCGTGAGCGCGATGGAAGCGGTCTTCGGCCACCTGCGCAACGCCATCGAGCGCGGCGATTACGCCATCGGGGACAAGCTCCCCTCGGAAGCCGAGCTGTGCCGCACGCTCGAAGTCAGCCGGCCCGTTCTGCGTGAAGCGCTCCGCGCCCTGCAGGCCATGGGGCTGACCGTGTCGAAGACCGGCAAGGGGACCTTCGTCGTGGCGAACACGGTCGAGGACCCGACCTTCGGCGACTACGCCGCCAGCGACCTGCTCGAGGTGCGCCGGCACGTCGAGATCCCCGTCGCCGGGTACGCAGCGCTGCGCCGCACCCCGGAAGACCTGGACCACCTGGCCCACCTGCTCGACCGGATGGAGCAGGAGACCGACACGACGGCATGGGTGGCCCTCGACACCGTCTTCCACCTGGCGGTCGCCGAGGCCTCCCGCAACCCGGTCTTCCGCCGGGTCATCGAAGAGATCCGCGACGCACTGGCACGCCAGTCGACGTTCCTCAACGAGCTGGGCGGCCGCCGCGAGCAGTCCAACCGCGAGCACCGGGCGATCTTCGAGGCGCTGATCGACGGCTGCGAACCGGACGCCGTCGAGGCCATGTCCCACCACCTCCACAGGGTCGAGACGACCCTCACCGACATCGTGCACCCCAAGCGCACGAACAGACCCACGGAAGGCGGACCCGAGGCGTGAGCGAGCAGTTCCTCAAAGACGAGAAGCGCCCGTCCACCCGTCACGTCGACGCCGGCGACGCCGGATACAGCAAGTCCCTGCAGCCCCGGCACGTCAACATGATCGCCATCGGCGGCGCCATAGGCACCGGGCTCTTCCTCGGGGCGGGGGGCCGGCTCGCCGAGGCCGGGCCCTCGCTGTTCATCGCGTACGCCGTCTGCGGCGTCTTCGCGTTCCTCGTCGTGCGCGCGCTCGGCGAGCTCGTCCTGTACCGGCCGTCCTCAGGCGCCTTCGTGTCCTACGCCCGCGAGTTCCTCGGCGAGAAGGGCGCCTACACCGCAGGCTGGATGTACTTCCTCAACTGGGCCACCACCGGAATCGCCGACATCACGGCCGTGGCCGTGTACACCCACTACTGGGGCCTGTTCTCCGATGTCCCGCAGTGGCTGATCGCCCTCGTCGCCCTGGCCGTGGTCCTCTCCGTGAACCTCATCTCCGTGAAGATCTTCGGAGAGCTCGAGTTCTGGTTCGCGATCGTCAAGGTCGGCGCCCTGGTGGTCTTCATGGCGCTCGGGATCTTCCTCCTGGTCACCCGCCACCCCGTCGACGGCACCGTCCCCGGCCCCTCCCTGATCACCGACAACGGCGGGATCTTTCCCAACGGCCTGCTGCCCATGCTGCTGATCGTCCAGGGCGTCGTCTTCGCCTACGCCTCCGTCGAACTGGTCGGCGTCACGGCCGGCGAGACCGAGAACCCCGAGAAGATCATGCCCAAGGCGATCAACTCGATCATGTGGCGCGTGGGCCTCTTCTACGTCGGCTCGGTCGTCCTGCTGTCGATGCTGATGCCGTGGAACGGCTACAGCGCCGACGAGAGCCCGTTCGTGACCGTGCTCTCCCACATCGGCATACCGGCCGCCGGCGGCGTGATGAACCTGGTCGTCCTCACCGCGGCCATGTCCTCGCTCAACTCGGGCCTCTACTCCACCGGCCGCATCCTCCGCTCGATGGCCGCCAACGGCTCCGCCCCCCGCTTCACCGCCCGGATGAGCCGCACCCAGGTGCCCTACGGCGGCATCCTGCTCACCAGCGGCGTGTGCGTCCTCGGCGTCGGCCTCAACTTCGTGGTACCCGACGACGCGTTCGAGATCGTCCTCAACCTCGCCGCCCTCGGGATCCTCTCCACCTGGGGCATGATCATGATCTGCCACCTGCTCTTCTGGCGGAAGACCCGCAGCGGCGAACTCGCCCGCCCCGACTACCGCCTCCCCGGCTCCCCGTGGACCCAGCTGATCACCCTCGTCTTCCTCGCCTCCGTGCTGGTCCTCATGTACGCCGACGGCGGAGCGGGACGCACGACCGTGCTGTGCGTGCCGCTGATCGCCGCAACGCTCGTGGCCGGCTGGTACGCGATCCGCGGCCGCCTCGCCCGCGCCGCCGCCGCCAAGGGCAGCAGATGAACCGGACGGCGCCCCCGGCCTGTCCCCGCAGGCGGCACACCTCCGCCGAATCCGCCGCACACCCCCACCCGGCCTGAGCCGGCACACGTCAGAAGGAGCACAGATGCGCAGCGCACCCCTCGCGGACGCGCCCGGCATCCGGGAGCCCCTGCACGCACCCGTCGCCCACCTCACCCGGGGCGGCGTGATCGAAGGCATGCACTACGGCTCCCTCGTCGTCCTCGGCGCGGACGGCGAGGTCCGCTTCGCCCTCGGCGACATCGAGGCGGCCTGCTACCCCCGCTCGGCCCTCAAACCCGTCCAGGCCGTCGCGATGGTGCGGGCCGGCCTCCCCCTCGACGGCGCCCTGCTCTCCCTCGCCTCGGCCAGCCACTCCGGCGAGGAACGCCACCTCGCCGGGGTCCGGCAGATCCTCACCCTGGCCGGCGCCACCGAGGAGGACCTGGGCAACGTCCCCGACCTGCCCTACGACCCGGCCGTCCGGGCCACCTGGACGAGGCAGGGACGCCCGCCCTCCCGGCTCGCCCAGAACTGCTCCGGCAAGCACGCCGCGATGCTGTACACCTGCACCCTGGCGGGCTGGCCCCGGGAGACCTACCTCGACCCCGCCCACCCGCTCCAGAGAGCCATCGGCGAGGCCGTCGAGGAGCTCACCGGCCAGCGCACCGCACATGTCACCGTCGACGGCTGCGGCGCCCCCCTGTTCTCGATCTCCCTGCACGGCCTCGCCCGCGCCGCCGCCCGCATCGCCACCGCCGCGCCCGGCACGGCGGAGCACCGGGTGGCCGAAGCCCTCCGCGGCCACCCCGAGATGGCCTCCGGCGCCGGGCGGGACGTCGCCGAACTGATGCGCACCGTGCCCGGCCTGATCACGAAGGACGGCTTCGAGGGCGTCCAGGTCGCCGCCCTCCCCGACGGCCGCGCCGTGGCCGTGAAGATCGCCGACGGAGCGAACCGCGCGCGCATCCCCGTGACGGCCGCAGCCCTGGCCATGGCGGGGACCGACCCGCGGCTGCTCGCCCGGTTCACGGAGCAGCCCGTCACCGGCGGCGGCCTGCCCCTCGGCGCCGTCCGACCGGTGCCGGCCCTCGCCGCGGCAACCGCCCCCGCCCCCGCCTGACCCGCGCCGCCGGCCCGAATCCGGCCCAGCCGGCCCACCACCTCAGGAAGAGGACCCGTACACCGATGACCGCCGCCACCCGCAGGGAACACGACCTGCTCGGAGACCGCGACGTCCCCGCAGACGCCTACTGGGGCGTCCACACCCTGCGCGCCACCGAGAACTTCCCCATCACCGGCACCCCCATCTCCGCGCACCCGCACCTCATCGACGCCCTGGCCGCAGTGAAGGAGGCCGCCGCCCTCGCCAACGGGGAACTCGGCCTGCTGGAGCCCGCCAAGGCCGCCGCGATCGTCGCCGCCTGCCGGGAGATCCGCGGCGGGAAGCTCCACGACCAGTTCGTCGTCGACGTCATCCAGGGCGGCGCCGGCACCTCGACCAACATGAACGCCAACGAGGTCGTCGCCAACCGGGCCCTGGAACTGCTGGGCCACCCGAAGGGCGCGTACGCGCACCTGCACCCCAACGAGGACGTCAACCTCGGCCAGTCCACCAACGACGTCTACCCCACCGCCGTACGCGTCGCCACCGCCTCCGCGGTCCACGGCCTGCTCGACGCCATGGCCGTCCTCCAGGAGGCCTTCGCCCGCAAGGCCGTCGAGTTCCGCGACGTCCTGAAGATGGGACGCACCCAGCTCCAGGACGCCGTGCCGATGACGCTCGGCCAGGAGTTCTCCGCCTTCGCCGTCATGATCGACGAGGACCGCAGCCGCCTCGCCGAGGCCGTCGAGCTGATCCACGAGATCAACCTCGGCGCCACCGCCATCGGCACCGGCCTCAACGCCCCCGCCGGATACGCCGAAACGGCCCGCCGCCACCTCGCCGGCATCACCGGCCTGCCCCTGGTCACCGCGGCCAACCTGGTCGAGGCCACACAGGACTGCGGCGCGTTCGTCCAGATGTCGGGCGTGCTCAAGCGCATAGCCGTCAAGCTCTCGAAGACGTGCAACGACCTGCGCCTGCTCTCCTCCGGTCCGCGCGCCGGCCTCGGCGAGATCAACCTGCCGCCGGTGCAGGCCGGCTCCAGCATCATGCCCGGCAAGGTCAACCCGGTGATCCCCGAGGTCGTCAACCAGGTCGCCTTCGAGGTGATCGGCAACGACATCGCCGTCACCATGGCCGCAGAAGCAGGACAGCTCCAGCTCAACGCGTTCGAGCCGGTCATCCTGCACTCGCTGGCGGAATCCCTCGCCCACCTGCGCGCGGCCTGCCTCACCCTCGCGGAGCGCTGCGTGGCCGGCATCACCGCCAACACCGAGGTGCTGCGCGCCGCCGTCGAGAACTCGATCGGCCTGGTGACCGCCCTGAACCCGCACATCGGGTACACCGCCGCCACCGAGATCGCCAAGGAGGCCCTCGCAACCGGCCGCGGCGTGGCCGAACTCGTCCTGGAAAGAAACCTGCTCCCGGCCGAGAAGCTCGCCGCCCTCCTCCGGCCCGAGGCACTCGCCGGACCGCGCGCGGGCATCGCCTGAGCAGGGCGCGGCGCCCCGGAGTGGACAGTGCGGAGGCCTCGGCGCAACACGGACGGTTCAGCCGGCCAGGGCCTCCGCCGCCAGCATGCCCAGCCCCGCGAGCGCGGTCACCCCGTGGACGACGGCCCCGATGGCCGCCACCGCCCGCACGAGGGTGCGGGGCCACCCGGCCAAGGCCGAGTCGTCCCTCCGTAGGAACGCGTACCACGTCCAGGCCAGTCCGCACGCCGAAACAACGGTGATCGTGCCGGCGCCCGCGGTGTCGCGGGACTGCGCGACGACGGCCCACCCCACGCTCAGGAGCACCGGGACGAAGCACAGCAGCTCCACGAGCGCCGTGCGCGAGGTCTCGGCCCGTGGCCGCGGGGGAGCGGAGGAGGCCGGAGGAAAGAGGTCCGCCAGACCGAACTCGAAGGGGGCCTGCGGTCGAGTCGCCTCCTCGTCCTCTGCCCGCGCGAGCGCCTCAACCGCCGCTCGCATGGCGGCAGCGTCGTGATAGCGGTCCCCGGGATCCTTCGCCAGGGCCCGGGCGAGCAGCGACTCGACGGCCCCCGGAACGGAGATTCCCAGCGAGGCCAGGGACGGCGGCGGGGTGTGGAGGTGGGCGTAGCCCACGGACCAGGCGGAGTCCGCGTCGAACGGCACCCGGCCTGACAGCATGCGGAAGAGCAGGACGCCCAGCGAGTAGAGGTCGGAGCGCCCGTCCAGGTCCCGCCGCCCCTCCACCTGCTCGGGGGACATGTAGTGCGGTGTGCCGAGCACGGCACCGGTGCCGGTGAGGACGGTGCGGCCCGCCACTGCGGCGATCCCGAAGTCGGCGACCTTCGCCGTACCGTCCTCGGCCAGCAGGACGTTGGCCGGCTTGATGTCCCTGTGCACCACGCCCCGTGCGTGGGCCGCGGCCAGGGCCGCGAGGATCTGCAGGGCGAGCGGGAGCGCCTCGGCAAGCGGCAGCCTGCCCTGTGCGTCCAGCAGCTCCGCGAGGGAGCGGCCGGCCACCAGTTCCATGACCAGGTACGGGACCGGCCGGCCGCCGCCTGCCCGCCGCTCCTCGCCGGTGTCGTGGACGGAAACGATGTTCGGGTGGCTCAACCCGGCCATGGTCTGGGCCTCGCGCCGGAACCGGGTGGCCCAGCCGGGGTCGTACGGCAGGTCGTGCCGCATCGCCTTGAGCGCGACGAAGCGGCCGAGCCGCTCGTCGCGGGCGCGGAACACCTGCGCCATGCCCCCGCTGCCGAGCAACTCCGTTATCCGGTAGCGGCCTTGGGCCACCGTCGACCCCGTCTGGAAGAGTTCCCCCATGCGCGGGATGGTAGGCCAGGGCGGCCCAGGAGGCACTCCTCGGAACCGGCCTGGGCTGCCCCCGCCCGACCGGCACGGGAGCGGGATGCACCGGTCGCCGGCTCCGCCGCGCGGCCTCCGGCACCCAGCGGATCGCCGACGCCGACGGGCCCGGCCCGACTACCGCAGTCCGCCGCCTGCCGCGGCGTCAGCGGGCCAGGAGCGGTGCCATGAGGTCGCGGGCGAAGTCGGCGACGGGGCGCGGCTCGCGGCCGGTCAACCGGCGCACCGCATCGGTCGTGTCGGCGTTGACACCCTCCCGGAGCAGTTGGAAGGTGCCCACCACTCCCTCGGCGAGCCAGGGCGGCAGACCCGCCTGGACCATTCCGGCCAGGGCTGCCTCGTCGGGTACGGCGACATACTCCACCGCCCGTCCGAGGGCGGTGGACAGCCGGTGGGCGACATCGGTGAAGGTGAGGGCCTCGGGGCCGGTGACCAGATGCGTCTCTCCGTCCCCGTGCTGCCCGGCGAGCACCGCGACGGCGCAGGCTGCCACGTCCCGCGGGTCGATCATGGCGATGCGGGCGTCGGCGGCGGGCAGGAAGATCCGCCCGGCCTGCCCGATCGTCGGCAGCGAACCCAGGAGGTTCGACATCAGGAAACCGGAGCGGAGAATCACGGACGGGACCCCCGCCGAGCGCAGCCGCTGCTCGATGCGGCCGTGCTGATCGGAGAACGTCCTGGCTGCGCCGGCCTCGGCGCCGACCGTGGACAGCAGGACGACCTGCCGGACCCCGGCCGCGACTGCGGCGTCGATCGCGTGCGCCGCGTTCTCGACCTGCCGCGGGTCGTTGGCGAAGCTCAGGAAGGCCTGATCGGCACCCGCGAAGACGGCGTGCAGCGATTCGGGCTCGGCGAAGTCGCCCCGGACGAGGTCGACGCCGGGGCCGAGCACGGCAGCGGCCCGTCCCGGGTCGCGGGTGAGCGCGCGGAGCGGGGTGCCGCGACTACCCAGCCCCCTCACCACGTGCCGCCCGACGTTCCCGGTCGCACCGGTCACCACCACGGTCGTCATCGCGTCGCTTCCTCACGCCGGTTCCACAGCCGTCCACCCACTCTGCCTTTGTGCGCCACGCACCGCCCTGACCCCGTCAGGACACGCACCCTTTCACTCGTCAGGACGCCTGCACCGGGGTGCCCTTCCGGGCCGGGAGAGCCGTCGACTGCGAGGAGGCGGCGGGAGTGGGAGAGGCCGGCGGCACGACCCCGGCGCCCGGGGCCGGCGGCGTTGTCAGTGCCCTGCGGCATGATCCTCGGCATGACGACTCTCCACGCCGATGAGGCGCTGTCCAGCATGTCCGGCCGCCGCGCGTACGAGGCTGCGCTCGAGCGGCTGCGCGCGGCCTCGCAGGCGTACTACGGCGACGGCGACAGCCCGCTGGACGACGCCGCCTACGACCGGCTGCGGCTGGCGGTGCTGGCCTGGGAGCAGGAGCACCCGGCGGAGGCTGCCGCGGATTCCCCCACCGGGCTGGTCGCGGACGGTGCGGCTCCGGCCGGCGACGTCGCACACACCACGCGCCTGCTGAGCCTGGACAACGTCTTCGACGCCGACGGTCTCGCCGGGTGGGGGGCCTCCGTCGAGCGGCGGCTGGGCCGTGCGCCGGCGGGCGGGTTCACCGTCGAGCCGAAGATAGACGGCGCGGCCGTGGCCGCCCGCTACCGCGGGGGCCGGCTGGTCCAGGTCATCACCCGGGGCGACGGTTCCCACGGCGAGGACGTCAGCCATGTCATCGGCCAGGTCGACGGCCTGCCCGAGCAGCTCGCGGCGCCCGTCACCGTCGAGGTCCGGGGCGAGGTGGCCTTCACCCAGGAGCAGTTCGAGACGGCGAACGCGGTCCGCGCCGCCCACGGCGCACCGGTCTTCGCCAACCCCCGCAACGGCACCGCGGGCACGCTGCGGGCGAAGGACCGCCCGTACCGGCTCCGTATGACGTTCTGGGCCTACGGGGCGGTGGAACTGGACGGGCAAACGTTCCTGCCCCTCGGCGGCACGCATGCGGAGGTGCTGGCCGCCGTGGCCGCCGCGGGCGTGCGGACAACCGCGGACTCCCCGGCCGGGCTGCACGTCGTGGCGGATCTCGCCGAGGCGCAGCAGCGCATCGACGCCGTCGCGGCGATGCGGGCGGAGCTGCCCGTCGGCATCGACGGTGTGGTGGTCAAGCTCAACGACACCGCCGAGCAGCGGTCGGCGGGCATGGGGACGCGGTTCCCGTACTGGGCGATCGCCGTCAAGCTGCCCGCGGTGGAGCGGCAGACGGTGCTGGAGGCGGTGGAGTGGGAGGTCGGCCGGACGGGGGTGCTCGCGCCGACCGCGATCCTGCGGCCCGTGCAGCTCGACGGCTCCACCGTCACCCGGGCCACCCTGCACAACCCCGCGGACATCCGCCGCCGCGACCTCCACCTCGGCGACACCGTCACGGTGTACAAGGCGGGCGACATCATCCCGCGCGTCCAGGCGGCCGTGCCGGGGCTGCGTCCGGCCGGGGCCCAGCCCGTGCCGCTGCCGCAGGCGTGCCCCAACTGCGGCGGCGCGGTCGACAAGGCGCAGGAGCGGTGGCGGTGCGCCAGGGGCACCGCGTGCGCGCTGCCGGCGCTGATCGGGTACGCCGCCGGGCGCGACATGCTCGACATCGACGGGCTCGGCAGGACGTACGTGGCGGCGCTGGTCGAGTCCGGCGACGTCACCGACGTCGCGGACCTGTTCACGCTCACCGTCGGGCAGCTGACCGCGGCGTCCGGCAGTGCCAAGCGGGGCGCCAGGCTCGCCGAGCAGATCGCGGCCGCCAGATCCCTTCCCCTCAGCCGGGTGTTCTGCGCGCTGGGCGTACTCGGCACCGGGCGCAGCATGTCCCGGCGGATCGCCCGGCACTTCGGCACGATGGACGCGATCCGGGGTGCGGACGCGGCCGCGCTGCAGGAGGTCGAGGGGATCGGCCCGGAGAAGGCGCCGGTGATCGTCGAGCAGGTCGCCGCGCTGGCTCCGGTCATCGACAAGCTGGTCGCGGCCGGGGTCAACATGACCGAGCCGACCGCGCCGACGGCGCCGACCGCACCCACCGGACCGACCGGTTCGACGGCCGGGCCGGCTCCCGCCGAGGGCCCGCTGACCGGCAAGGTCGTCGTGGTCACCGGGAAGATGACCGGACCGCTGGAGGCGTACGGCCGGTCGGACATGAACACCCTGATCGAGCGGGCCGGCGGGCGCGCCGGCAGCAGTGTGAGCTCCAGGACGTCCATCCTGGTCGCCGCCCCGTCCGCGAACGGCAAGCCGAGCTCCAAGGCGGTCAAGGCCGCCGGACTCGGCGTGGAGGTCCTCACCCCGGAGACCTTCGCCGAGCTGGTCACGGCGTACCTGACCTGACGGCTGACCGATCGCCCGGGCTGCCTCCGCGGGTGCGGTGCCGAGCACGGCGGATCACCCGGCCTGCGGTTCGGCGGCGGCCGGTGTCAGCGTCCGCGGGAGATCTGCAGGAGCCAGGGGCTGGGGTGGGTGAGGGTGACGAGTTCCTTGTGCGCCGTGTCGCCGGGCAGGGGGACGACCAGCCACAGGCCGGGCGGGAAGAACCGGCTCTTGGTATAGGCGAGGCCGCCGTAGACGGAGCGGAGGAATGCGGGGACCGAGTCGCGCGGGACGTCCGGGAACTCGACGTGGTCCACCGTGATGTTCGCGTCGTCCTCGGGGAAGAGGCGGACGCTGACCGCCGGCGTGCCTTCGAGGCCGACGAACGCCTCGTGCGGCAGCGAGCCGTCGGGGTCGAGGGCGGTGCCGATGCCGGCGGCCGTGCGGCGCGAGGTCCGGTCCGCGCCGATGTCGTCGGTGACGGTCATCTTCAGACGGTAGTCCTGCGCGATCTCGCGTATCGCGCGGACGGCCGACTCGGTCGTCGGAAGGTGCGGGGGGTTCATGGGGGGATCATTCCTCATGAACCCGGCGGCGTGGCGCGGCCGGCCCGACCGGGCCACTCGGCGCCGACCAGCTGCCGGCTCGCCGGATCGGGGCCCCGTCGGAGAGGCGGCAGGAGTTCGCCGGGGTTCGCCGGACGCCCTTCGGACAGCCAGAAGAGATAGTGGCGGAGGTGCTCTGCGAGGCCCCCCTCGATGTACGCGACGTACTCCCGGGCCCCGCCGGCCGCCTCGCGCTCTTCCTCCCGGTCCGAGACCGACCACTTGCCGTCCAGCGCCGCCGCCCACTCCCGTACCCGGCCCCGCTCCCTCCACCAGTCGCGGACAAGATCCGGGGTCCAGTGGCCGTCACCGTCGCAGGCGTACCCGACCATCGGGTCCTGCGCGACCGCGCCCAGCAGCCGCAACGCCTGCGCCGAGTCACGGGGCTGCCGGTAGACGAACTCGGCGCCCCACTCGTCGTCGTACAGCACGTGCATCGGAGCGATCAGCCGGCCCGTCCAGCAGGTGTCGGTCCCGGCCCCGTAGAACGGCCCCGGCACGTTGCGCCAGTCGCGTTCCGCCCAGCGGCCGGGGCGGGCGTTCCACCAGGTACCCCGGTGTTCCGGGGCAGGCAGCCACGTGCCGCCGTCCGGCGCGGGCAGCGGCCCGCTCTCCGCGGCGCGGACGGACGGCAGCGGGTCCCAGTAGGCCATGTCCACGGGCCGCATCCTGTCAGGCGGCGCGAGTGGACGGAGATGCACCCTGTCGCCTTCCCCCACTCCGCCGACTGGACCCGCTCGCCTCCCCTGCGGCACGAAAGCCCGGGCCGAGCACCGTGTGCAGCACGAGACCGTCTGCCGGGCGGGGCTGCTGTGCCCCATCCGGGGGAATGGCGCGCCGGTCGTGCGTGACCGGGCATGCGGGTGTGCATCGTTCCCCCAGTGCGGGCGTGCGTGCGGCAGGGTGTCCGCGGCTCTGCCCGGACATTCCGTCCGCTCCACCGAGAAGGGATGCCCCGTGACCGTCACCAGCCAGTCAGGTCCTCGTCCCCGACGTGTGCGCGCCGCCCTGGTCGCCGCCACCGTCATCGCTGCCGCCACCACGTTCGGCTCGGCCGGCCCTGCCCACGCCGCTTCGCTGTGCTTCAACGGCGTGACTCCGCTTCCCGTCGTCGACGGCGAGATCAACGGCACCGAGGGCGCGGACGACATCCGCTGCCTCTCGCTGACCAACGGCAACACCCTCAACGGCCTCGGCGGCGACGACACCATCCGCATCCTCGGCCTCGTCGGCAACCTCCGCGTGTACGGCGGCGGCGGCAACGACACCATCACCGTCCGCGCGACCCTCACCGGCGGGTTCGGCAACACCGCGCTCGTCTCCGGAGGCGACGGCGACGACGTCCTCACCCTGGGCGGGCTGGAGCTCAACGGGGCCGAAGCCCGTGGTGACGCCGGGAACGACACGCTGAACATCGCGGTCATCGACCCCGGAGGGCGTGCCGAAGGCAACGAGGGCGACGACCTCCTGCAGATCGACTCCAACGCGAGCACGGTGATGGCGGGCGGCGGCAACGACACCATCCGGGGGCTCCGGACAGACCGCATGCACCTCACCCGCGGCTCCTTCACCGACGCCGGGGACGGCACCGACACCTGCCGTCTCCGTTACCCCGAAATCGGCACCCCCGCCGTCGCGGGCTGCGAGGTCACCCCCTGATCATGCGGTGCTCGCCGAGCCGACCGCCTCGCCGGCCGCGGTTACCCGTCGAGATCCCGGCGCGAGAACGGCTTCGACACCGTCCGGGTGCCCGGCTGCGCGCGCACATCAGGTCCGCCTGCTCCTGCACCCGCCGGATGGCCGTCACCCGCTCAGCCCGTGCGCCGGACGCTGTCCGTCGGGGCGCGGGACGTACGCCAGGCCGTGGGCGCCGGGTTCACCGAGCTTGGCGATGTCCAACCGGGCCAGGCGCTCCAGCGTCTCCAGGTCGACGATGTCGACGGTGGAGGAGACGACGCAGGCCACGTAGCCGAGTCGGCCGTCGGGGGAGGAGGTGATGGTCAGCGGGAAGAGGCCGACCTCGACCTGGCCCAGCTGCTTGCGGGTGTCGGCGCAGAACACGGTGAGGCAGCCCGGTTCGTGGCGCCCGAGTTGCGCCTCCTCGGCGGCCGTCATGCGCAACTCGCCCGCCAGCAGTCTGCCCGTCGACGTCAGGTGCACCGGCAGGACGACGTCCTGCGTCGGCAGGGTGTCGACGAGGGACGCCGTCCGGGTGTCGATGACCCGGATGCCGGTGGCCGGCCGCTTCTCGGCGCTGCCGGAGAAGTTGCCGTACGGCGCTGCGACGAAGGCGTGCGTGCCGTCGGCGGACACGGCGAGCCCCTCGCTGCCCGGGACCTCGACCTTCGCGGTGAGGGTGCCCCGTTCGAGGTCGACGACGGACACGAACGGCGCTTCCTTGTTGGTGGCGTAGCCCGTCCGGCCCGCCGGGTCGATCGCGAACCAGTGCGGGCCGGGAGCGTCCGTGTCGATCCTGCCCAGGGGCCTGCGCGTCCCCGTGTCGATCACCACGACGCCTCCGGGCCGATCCCGGGCGCCTTCCACGCTGACGTAGAGCCGCCCGCGTGCCGTGTCCAGCGCCAGCCCGTGCGGCCCGTGTTCCGGGGCGAGGTCGACGACCTCGACGATGCGGCGGCTGTCGGGGTCGATGACAGCCAGCTCGGTGCGCCGGCCGCCGTTCGCGTGGTAGTAGCCCGAGTGGTAGGTCAGCGAGCACCACAGCACCCGCTGCGTCGGGTCGTAGCACAGCTCGTGCGGCTCGGCGGGGACCTGTACGCCACCGAGGCGGCGGTCGGAGGCGGCGTCGAAGAACGAGACCGTCGGTCCGCTCTGGCTGACGACGGCGAGTACGTCGCCCTCTCGACCGGTACGGGGGGATTGCTGCACAGCGACTCCTTCAGCGGGGCGAAGCGCGAATGCCGCGCGTCTCTTCGCGGGCATGTCCACTCTCCGGTTCCGGTGGGGACCGCAGCAATGCAAAGATTGATACTCGATCATTGCCCCAAGTGGAACAATGCAGTTCAGGGAAGCAAGCCATGGATCTCAACCTGCTGCGCGTGCTGGACGCCCTGCTCCAGGAGAACAGCGTGACCCGAGCCGCCGAGCGGCTGGGCACCTCGCCCGCGGCGGCCAGCCGGGCACTGGCGCGCCTGCGCCGCACCGTCGGCGACCCGCTGCTCGTCCGCGCCGGCCAGGGGCTGGTCCCCACCCCGCGCGCCGTGGAACTGCGGGCTGAGGTAGACGCGCTGCTGCGCAGCTGTGACAGCGTGCTGCGGCCCGGTGCCGGGTTCGACGCCGCGCACCTCCAGCGCACGTTCACGGTGCAGGCCGCCGACCTGCTCCTGGTGGGCGTGGCCGGCGGTCTGACCGAGCGGATCCACGCGGAGGCCCCGCAGGTGGACGTCGTCTTCCTGCCGGAGGCGGTGGAGGGCGGCCCGGGGCTGCGGCAGGGCTCGGTGGACGTCGAACTGGGCGTCCTCGGACACCTGGACCCGGAGATCCAGACCCGGCCCCTCACCCGGATGCCGCTGGTCGGCATCGCCCGCAGCGGGCACCCCCTCTTCGACGGGCCGATCGACGCCCACCGCTTCGCCGCAGCCGACCACATCGGCATCTCCCGACTCGGCAAACGCCTCGGTCCCATCGACAGCGCCCTCGCGGAACTCGGACTGCGCCGCCGGACCGCAGTCGTCGTACCCAGCCACACCAGTGCGATGATGCTCGCCCGGGACACCGACCTCGTCGCGCTCAGCCTGGCCGGCTGGCTCCCCGACACCGTCTCGGCCCTGGGCCTGCGGACGTTTCCCGTCCCCCTCGACCTGGAACCCTTGCACCTCGGAATGGCCTGGCATCCCCGCAACTCGGCCGACCCCGGACACCGCTGGTTCCGCGAGCACGTCGCGTCCGCCGTCCAGACCGACCGGGGCGAGCCCCACCCGCGAGCCGTGGACGGTCGCGCCTCCTGACCGGGGGCGGCCGTGCGGGGCCCTCCTCAGCCGCACGACCCGTGTCCGGGATTCGGGGCCAAGGCCCCTCGGGGGCCCGCCCCGGCATCCCTCCACTGCCGGAAGCGGTGGTGGACCGTCGATGCCGAATCGTCACCGCGTGCGTCCCTCGGCGCGGCGCCGGCGTGCGGTCCCGGGGCAGGTGGCGTGGGCGGGACGTGAACTGCCGCCGCGGGGCGTCGGAGCCGTCACACGGCTCCCGGGCCGAAGCGGTTCCGGTAGGCGGACGGCGAGAGCCCGGTCTCGCGGCGTAACAGGACGCGGAGGTTGGCCGGGGTGCCGAGGCCGCTGTGGCGCGCGATCAGCTCGATGCGGGACTCGCCGCGCTCCAGCAGCCGGCGTGCCAGGGTGACGCGTTCCCCGGTGAGCCATGCGAGGGGAGTGGTGCCCAGTTGGGCGCGGAAGCGGCGGTGGAGCGTCGTGGTGCTGACGGCAGCCCGCGCTGCGAGGTCGGACACCGTCAGCGGGGTGTCGAGCCGTTCCTGGGCCCAGGCCAGGACGGGTGCCAGGGACGCGTCGGGTACTTCGGGCACGGGGCGTTCCACGAACTGTCGCTGTCCGCCGTCGCGGTGGGCGGCGAAGACCAGGCGCCGGCTGACGTCGTTGGCCGTCTCCGCGCCGTGGTCTCGGCGGATGATGTGCAGCCCGAGATCGAGGGCAGCGGCGCTTCCTGCCGAGGTGAGGATGTCCCCGTCGTCCACGAACAGCACGTCGGGCTCGACGAGGACGCCGGGGAAGCGGGACCGGAGCGCGTCCACGCACTGCCAGTGCGTGGCGACACGGCGCCCTTCGAGGACGCCGGCCTCGGCGAGGGCGAACGCACCGCTGCAGAAGGAGACCAGCCGTGCGCCGCGCGCGTGGGCCCGGCTGATGGCGTCGAGCACCGCGGGCCGGCGCGGCGCGTGCACGTCGGGCCTGCTGAGGATGATCAGGGTGTCGGCCGCGTCGGCCGCCTCCAGGGCGGCGACCTCCGACAGCGCGAAGAAACGGTTGCGCATGGAGGTGTGGGTGTCAGGGGCGCAGAGGGTGAACTCGTACAGGTCCCTGCCGAGTTCGGGCCGGGGCAGGCCGAAGAGCTCGATGGCGCAGCCGAGTTCGAACGGATTGGTGTTCTCGTCGACGAGCGCCGCGACCCGGTGTGGGGCTGCCGTCGTTGCGGCCTGCAAGAATCCTTTCGGCATGTGCCTGTTCTAGCACTCACGCCGGCCGCCGCCGGCATCGGAGGATGGGTTCCTGCCGCGGGGCGAACCGGGCCCGCGCCGGCGGGCGGGACGTGCGGGAAGCGGCCTTTGGCCCGGCTCCCGGCCCGAGGGTCCCGCCGCCCTCTCCTGCCATTCTGCTTTCCTCCGAAGGGACCTTCCGTGCGTAAAATCCAGCGTGCCGTCGTGGTGACAGGGCTCGTCACCGGCCTGTTCGCGTCCGTTGCCTCGCCGGCCTCCGCGGCCGGCGTCTACACAGTCAGCGCCAACACCGAGCAGGGGGCCTTCATCCTGCAGATGTGCGCGGAGTTCGAACAGCAGGGGACCGGTTGCACGGTCACGTGGGACACCTCCACCTACCAGACCTCGCACGCGGCCGAGCGGCCGGTCGGAGACACCGCCTTCAACTACAGCACGCAGGTACTCACCCACTCCATGAGCTGGTCCGACACCGTGGGCAGCACGGACAGCCTGGCGGTGAGCGCCAGTGCCAAGACCCAGCTGTGGAAGACCGTCGAGTTCGCGGTGACCACCACCTACACCAAGACCTGGTCGCGCTCCAGCACAGTCACGCAGACCAACAGCCTCCCGGTGCCCGCCTGCAGTGTGGGCTGGCTCAGCCGCGCCGCCGAGATGGGGCACGCGACGGGGCAGTTCCGGCTCCAGTTCAGCAAGAGCCACACGTTCAAGATCCACGGCAAGAAGTACCGGGCGTTCGTCGTCACCGACGCCGACTTCACCGCGCCCACCGGGAACGGCGCCCTCATCGCCCGCTCGCGTCCCATGACCGACCAGGAGCGCGCTTCCTGCACCCGCTGACGGCGCAGGGGCGGCGGCGCCGGCCGAGCCACCGCGTCCGGCGGCGAGCGCGGCCGTAACGGCGGCGACGTCGGGCAAGCTTGCGGGCAAGCCGCGCTGAGGAGTGTGTACGGCACGAGATCCGACGATTGTGCGAGTTCTCCGGCGTCGGGATCCGTGGGCTGAGGGCGTGCAGCACTCGCTTCCCTTGCCGGGTGAGGGTGGTGAGTCCGGCGTTGCGCGGGACGGTGGCGTGTTCGCCGGCGCCGACGGGGGAGGTGCGAGCGTGGGTGGCCAGTTGGCTGGTGGTGCATGCCGGGTGCCCGGCGATCACCAGCAGGACCACGGCCGGTGTCCGGCCCAGCAGTGCGCGCAGGGACGCGGGTGCGTCGGTCAGGGTGCGTGTGGTGGATCCGGCGGCTGCCGCGGCGGCGTGGGCGCTGTCCTGGACGGGGAAGGTGATCCAGGGCTGCCCGTCGTCTGGGTGATCGCAGGCGGGGTGGTGGGCGCCGAGAACGGACGGGGTGAGCAGCAGCCCGCGCCCCGCGAGATGCACGTCGTCGTCGCGGCCGGAAGCCGCCGTCACATGCGGCACTGGCGATTCAGCAGGAGGCGGAGGCCGCAGGCCCGGCTGGGGCGTCCCGGCCGGGCCGGCGACAGGTGGTCAGGCCGCGTCCGCATGCTCCTCGACGGTCGCCGCGACGATCGTCCGCAGGGACTCGGCGAACAGCCGCGAGATGCCGGGCAGGAACTCCGGCTCCGACAGCGCCTTGCGGTCCGCCGCCCGGCTCAGCGTCCCCCGCAGGGTGAAGGCGAACCCGCCCTCGCCGTCCTCACCGACCTCGTTGACGATCTCCGTGACATCGGGATCGCCGTCGGGCAGGAAGGTCATCCGCCCGTGTTCGGGCTCGTAGACGACGCGTTCGCGGATGCTGCCGCCGCCGCGGGTCTCCGCGCTGTACCTGATCTCGCGGACCATGCCCTCGTCGGTGCTCTCCAGGACGGTGCACTCGGCGATGTAGGGGACGAACGCGGCCGGGGCTTCGGCCTTGTGCCGCATGCTCCGCCAGACCCCCTCCCGGGTCAGCCCGGCGGGCGTGGCCTCGTCCTCGGGCCTGCGCAGCGGAACCGTCCAGCTCAGTACGGTCATCAGGCGCTCGCACCTCCGTCCGCGACGAGGTCGTGGCCGACCACGAAGCTCGACTCCTCGGAGGCCAGCCACAGCACCGCCGCGACGACCTCCTCGGGGCGGGCCAGGCGGCCGAGCGGGATGCCGCCGGAGAGGCGGGCGTCCCGCTCCTCCGCGGTCTCGCCGGGGAGGAAGGTCATCCGGGTGTCGGACGCGCCGGGGCTGACGGCGTTGATGCGGATGCCGTCCTTGATGTGGTCGAGGGCGGCGGCGCGGGTCAGGTTGCTGACCGCGGCCTTGGAGGCGACGTACGGGGCGACGCCCGGGTAGCGGACGTGGTCGCCGATGTTCGAGCTGGCGTTGATGATGACGCCGCCGCCGTTCCCGCGCATGTGGTTGATCTCGTGCTTCATCGAGAGCGCGACGCCCGTCAGGTTGACCGCGATCACCGAGTGCCAGGTAGCGTCGTCGGTGTCGCCGAACGGGGCGGGCGCCGGGAAGATGCCCGCGTTGTTGTGGGCGATGTGCAGGCCGCCGTGGCGGGCGACGGCCGTCTCGACCATCGCCCTGACGGAGGCGGAGTCGGTGACATCCACGCCGACGGCACTTGCCGTGCCGCCCGCGGCCTCGATCAGCTTGACCGTCTCCACGGCGTTGTCGGGGTTGAGGGAGGCGGCGACGACGGTGGCGCCGCGGGCCGCGAAGGCCAGTGCGCTGGCCCGGCCGATACCTGAACCGGCACCGGTGACGAGGACGACCTTGCCGTCGAAGCGGGAAGTGGTCTCGGTGGTAGGCATGAAAGAGCGATCCTCGTGTGTCGTGCAGGGTGGGAACGACCGCCGCGGCGCGGGCGGAGGCGGAACACCGTTGTAAGGAGTGAAAGCGCCTGGCGCCCCTTCATGCTGCAAGCCCCGTTCCGGCCTTTTCCAAGACGCTTCCGCGAATCCGTCAGGTCTTCCTGGGCCTGCTTCCTCTACCTGACGCATTCCTGAACCGGGCTTGCATTCGCGTCGCCCCTGCCCCGCTGGCCGCCATCCCGGCCCTCATGAAAGCGGTGGCCTGTCGTACCCGGACCGGTACTGCGCCGCGAGGAGGCCGGTCGGGCGATCTACGTCACGGGCGGCTTTCCGCTTGCCCTGCCGGGTCAGGTTCTTCTGTCGGCGCGGGGGCTTGCGGCCTTGCAGGCCGAGCTCGGCCGTGATCTGCGCGACGGTGTGCACGGTCGGCACGCCGGCAGTCACGGCGCTCGGCCGCGGTGCGAACTCGTTCATCAGCCTGGGGTTGTGGCGGAGAGGCAGGCCCGCAGTTCGGTTTCGCCGGCGTTGCCGCCGGTGCACATGATCGCCACGCGCCGGCCTGCGAGGCCGTCGCGCGCCGCGAGGAGCGCCGCCAGCGGTGCGGCGGCGGCCGACTCGGCCACCGTACGGGCATCGCGCATGAGCAACCACTGAGCCCACCGGAGGTCGTCATCGTCGACCAGTACGAAGTCTGCGAGGTGGTCGCGCAGCAGGCGCTGCGTCAGCTCGAAGCCCGACCCGGTGGCCAGACCCTCCGCCGACGTGTTGTTCGTACGCTCGACACAGCGGCCTGAGCGCCAGGAGTCGTGCGCGGCCGGTGAGTTGCGGGACTGCACCGCGATGACGCGGCAGCGCGGGCTGATCGCTGACGCCACCAGGCATGCGGCGGCGGCGCCGCTGCCGCCTCCGACCGGCACGATGATCGTGTCGAGGTCTGGTTCCTGCTCGAAGATCTCCAGATACGCCGTGGCCACACCCGCTATCAGGTCCGGTTCGTTCGCCGCGCTGACCAATCGCATCCCACGCCGAGGGGCGAGCTGTTCGGCGTGGCGGCGGGCCGCGTCGAAGTCGGCGCCGGCTTCGACCAACTCGGCACCCAGACGCCGCACGGCCTGGGCCTTCAGAGGATTCGGGTTCTCCGGCATGACGATGGTGCACGGGACGTCAAAGAGCGCCGCGGCATAGGCGAGGGACTGCGCGTGGTTGCCGGTCGAGTACCCGAGAACACCCCGCGCACGCTCGCCCGGATCCATCGCGGCCAGCAGAGCGACGCCTCCTCGGACCTTGAAGGCGCCGGTCGGCTGCAGATTCTCGTGTTTGACGAGCACACGGACGCCGGCGCCGACGGCGGCGTCGAGCGCCGGGTAGGAGAGCAGCGGGGTCGGTGACAGGTGTGCGCGCTGCAGACGACGCGCGCGAAGGACATCGGAGATCGTCGGACTGTGCATGACGTCATGCTGTGTACCGGACGACCCATAGCACAAATGCCAGCTTTCGATGAGTCCATTGATATCGTCGATGAATGTTCGACGAGAACCGGCTCCGGGTGTTCGCCGCCATCGCTCGCGAAGGCTCGGTGACGGCTGCCGCCACCGCACTGCACTATGCGCAGCCGTCGGTCAGCCACCACCTCGCCAGGCTCGAAGCCGAAGCCGGTGTACCGCTCGTCCAGCGGGCAGGCCGTGGCATCCGGCTGACCGAGGCCGGCCGGCTGCTGGCCGATCGCGCGGAGGAGATCCTCGGCCGTATCGATTCGGCCCGGACCGAACTGGCCGCCCACGCCGGGCTCAGCACCGGACGCGTGCGCCTCGCGGCGTTCCCTTCCGCGCTCGCCACCGTCGTACCGACGGTGGCCGCCGCCTTCGGCGCCGCGTACCCGGACATCGAACTGGCACTCATCGAGGCAGAGCCTTCGGAAGCGCTGGCGGCCCTGCGGCGCGGCGAGGTCGATGTCGCCTTCACCTTCCACCATGGTGACGGTCCACTCAGTGACCGCGAGGGCCACACCGTGACGCCGATCCTCCACGAACCGATCTACATCGTCAGCCGGGCCGGCGGATCCTGGCCTGGTCCGCGCACCGACCTTGACACCTACCGGGGGCAGCGGTGGATCGCCGGCTGCGAGCGGTGCCGCACGCACCTCCTGTCAGCGTGCGCACAGCGCGGCTTCACTCCTGCGATCGCCTTCGAGACCGACGACTACGTCGCAGTCCAGGCACTCGTCGCCGCCGGCCTCGGCGTCAGTACGCTGCCCGGCCTCGCCCTGCGCGCTCATCTCCACCCCGGCGTGAGGATCGACCGCCTGACGGACGACCACCGCTTCGTCGACGCCGTCGTCTACGGCGCACCACCGGCTCCGGCTCCGGTCGAAGCCTTCGTGAAAGTTCTCAAGGACACCGCCGTCCAGCCCACCCCATGGCCCTGAAGCCTCCAGCCAGTCCACGCGCGGGACGGACGTGTCGACGGCGCTGCCGAGGTGGAAGGCCGCCCAGAGGCCCGGCGAAGGACACTGTCCGGCCTGCGCACCGTCCGGGCCGGCGGCGAGGACGATGCGCAGGCCGCGTCCGCGCGGGGCGAGTTCGGTGAGGTCCACGCGCGCCACTGACGTCTGGAGCAGCCACGTGACGGGGGTGGCCTCGAAGACCAGACCGCTGACCGTACCGGCGGAGGCGATGAACCGGGCGGTGGCCGACATCTCCTCGCCGGCCAGGATGACGGTGCCGGTGACGGTCAGCGCGGACGGGTCGGCGGTGGCCCCGGTCAGGACCAACTGGCGTTCGGGCAGGTGCTCGAAGGTGGTCGATTCCTCGTGCCAGGCCAGTCTGCTGGTGTCGAGCTCGAAGAGGCCTGACGCCTCGGTGGGAAAGAGCGCGCGCAGCGCCTCGACCGTCAGTGCCATGGGAAACAAACCCCGCAGGTGAACGTCCGTTCCGGCTACAACAGGTGACGCTATAGGGACGGAAAGTAGCATCCCATGATTTTCCCAAGAAGCCGCACCCCCTACGAGACCGGGCACCGCACCCCTCCCCCGGCCCGATGCCCGCCCAACCAACGGCCGAACAGCGTTGCGGCATTCGGTGCACCCGGCGGGGCAGACCCGGCCCGCTGCGGTGCGCAGGCTGGGGCCGCTTGGCGGCCGCGGTATCGGCACAGGTCCTCGCCGGCTGTTCCGTGCAGGCAGATCAACCGAGCGGGGGGTGTAGGCGCTGGGCGTCGGGGGGAGGAAGCGGTCGGGCTTCCGAACGGAGCCGGTGGCGGTCTGTGTACGGACCGCCGACAGGCTGGACTAGAGGATGATCATGGCTCGTGGCACAGTGAAGTGGTTCAACGCCGAGAAGGGCTTCGGTTTCATCGCCCAGGACGGGGGAGGGCCGGACGTCTTCGCGCACTATTCGAACATCGCCGGGGGCGGCTACCGGGAGCTGCGCGAGGGTGAGGCGGTCACCTTCGACGTGACCCAGGGGCAGAAGGGCCCCCAGGCGGAGAACATCATCCGCTCCTGACTCCCCGGAAACCGCCCGGCGCCTGCATGCGCGGGCGCCGGCCGCCGCAAGCCGGCGCAACGAGCAACCGGGTGAACCGCTGCGTGCACCGCGCGGTTTGTCCCAGTCGGGAGAAGTCGCGAAGTGTGAGCGGAGGGGGGCACATCCGGAGGCGTGTGAGGGTCCGCCCCTGGAGTGCGATGTGTGCGGACGGCGATGTGGCAGGTGGCATCACGGACGCCGGCGGACCAAGGAGAGGATCTCCACTGAGCCGCACGCCCAAGCCGGAGCCGACTGCTCCCGTGTCCTGACTGCCGGAACCGTCCGGCCCGTGATTGTTTTGGAGGCATGACAGGCAAGGTTCGTGCCCGTGTACTGCCGGCCTCGCAGCGCCGTTCCCTGGACGAACTGACACAGGATCTCATCCTGTCGACCGGGGACACCGCATCCAAGCGCTCGGCCTTCTGGACGATGCTGACGCTGTCGTCGGTCATCGCGGCAGGCGGGGTACTCACCGACTCGACGGCGACGGTGATCGGCGCCATGATCATCGCGCCGCTGTCCACACCGATCATGGGGATCGCTCTGGGCTCGGTGCAGCGCCGCCGCACCGGGTCGGCCGCGATCGTCCTTCTCGCGTGCCTGCTGGTGATCGCGACGGGAGTCGTCATGTCGGTGGCCTTGCCGAGCAACTACGACCTGCTGTCGAACAGTCAGATCTCCTCACGGACGTCGCCGGGCCTGATGGACCTGATCGCCGCCCTGGCGACCGGCTTCGCCGGAGCGGTGGCGCTGGCCCGCCGCGACGTCGCCGCCGTGTTGCCCGGCGTCGCGATCGCCATCTCCCTCGTCCCGCCTCTGGTGGTGGCCGGAGTGTGCCTGGGGCAGTTGTCGGGGTGGCTGGCACTGGGCGCGCTTGCCCTGTTCGTGTCGAACCTCTTCGCCCTTGTCTTCGCCGGCATGGTGGTGTTCGCATCGCTCGGTTACGCCGCGGAGGCGGACAGGGCAGCCGGGCGCCCCGCCAGGGGGGCATCTGTCGCCATGGCCCTGCTGTTCGTTGTCGTACTCGTTCCGCTGGCTGCCAACACCACGGCCACGCTGCTGCTCAACGCCTGGACCGGCCGCACCAAGGAGGCTGCGGAACAGTGGCTCGGGGAGGAGCCGGACGCGACCGTCACGAGCGTCGAGGCGGCCTCCCGGACGATGTACATCCACGTTCGCACCCCTGGAGAACTCCCGCCGGTGAAGTCCCTGCTCGACCGGCTCGACGGACGGATCCCGGACGGCATCCCCGTTGTGGTGGACACCTCACGCGGTCGGCGCATCGACGCCGGAAGGGTCGGCGGCTGAGCGCGGCGCCCGCATCCTGCCCTACCTGGTGCTGTTCCAGCTCGCCCTCCCGCTCGCCGCCCCCTCATAGACGCCGTGGACCCCTACGGGCCCACCACCGCAACATCCTCGGTTCCCACCATCGCCTGGGCCGCGTTCTGCCTCGCCCAACTCGCCCTCGCCGCCTACGCCCTGCGCAAGGACGACGGAGCAGCGCGACCTATGGCTCGTCCCGCACCATCAGATCCTCTACCGGACGGGCCTGTGCCTGGTCACCCTCCACGCCCTGGCCACTGCCGCCCTCGGAGCCGCTCCCCGATGGCACACCCCCGCAAGCACCCGGGCGAAACCCCGACAGCAAGCAGCCACGCTGTAACCCTCCCGCAAGGACCCGTGGTTTCGGCGCTGCACGGGTCCGGCGCCTGGTCCCCTGTCCCTGTCCCTGTCCCTGTCCCTGCCCCTGGTGCGGGTGCCGCGCGTCCTCGGTGTCGGTGGCTTGGCGCTCAAGTGCCGCCACCGCTACGCGACTGTCCTGATCGATGCCGAGACCGGTGAACACATCGACGTACTCCACTCCCGGGCCGCGGCGCCGACGCCTTGGAGTGGTGGCTGCGCGGGCACCCCGGCGTCGGCTCCGGCGCCTACGGGGAGGCCGTGCGCCGGGCCCTGCCCGAAGCGGTGCAGGTCAGCGACCGCTGGCATCCGCGGAAGAACCTAGCTCGCCGGCCCCGGCCCCCCGCGCGCGTCGGCGTGCGCAACGGTGATGTGGGTGTGGGCGCCGGGAGACTCGAGTTCGTCGACCGCCGCGACTGCCAGGTCCTCGGCGCTGATCCACGACCGGCCGTCGTCGGTGGTGAGCATCGTGGTGGTGCCGCGCCGGTAGCGACCGGTGCGGACGCCGGGCTCGAGCAGGGCGGGCGGGCTGAGGTAGACCCAGTCGCCGTGGGCGTGGTTCCGGCAGGCGCGGAGTTGGGAGACTCCGGCGGCGGCGACCGGCTTCAGCGCGTCCGGCACGTAGGCGGGGTCGTCGGCGACGAGGATCTCCTCGTCGCCGGGGCTGCGCAACGCGCCCGCCCCGCCGACCACGAGGACGCGGATTCGGAACTCCGCGGCGATGTCGAGCACCGTGCGGGTGGTGCTGACGAGGAAATCCTGGTCGACCGGTTCGGTCCGCAGCGCCACGACGACGGCGTCTGCGTCGGGGCGGCCGGCCGAGCCGGCGAGAGCCTCGCGCAGGGCGCGGGCGTCGGCCGCGTCCACGGGGACGGAGGTGACGCTCGGGTGCTCGCCGGCGGGTCTGCGGGACAGGGCAAGGACCCGGTGCCCGCGTCCGAGCGCCTCCGAGATCACGCGGCTGCCGACCATCCCGGTCGCACCGAGCACGGCAATCGTCCGGGGTGTGCTCGGAGCGTCCGCCGTCATCGGAGCCTCTGTCCTCGTCGCCGCGCCAGTCGTGGAATCGGTCATCATCGAATCTGCTCTTCTCGTGGGGGAACGGGAACGGAAAGGGGAGCAACCGCGGGTCGGCGGCGGCGCGCCGTACGGCCGGTCAGGTCCGGCGCGGTGAACTGGGCGGCGAGCAGCGCGGTCAGGGCGACGACGAAGCCGAGGGATTGCAGGGCGCCCAGCGACTCGCCGAGCGCGACACCGACGCCGGCCGCGACGAGCGGGGACAGCAGCACCAGCGGCGCGGACGCACCGACCGGCAGCGTTCCGAGCCCGTGGAACCACAGGGTGAAGGAGATCAGCCCGCCCATGCTGCCGAGCCACAGGTATCCGGCGGCGGCTCCGCCGTCGATCCGCTCCGGCATCCCTTCGAATGCGAGGACCAGTGGAAGCAGCAGCAGTCCTCCGAACGTGAGTTGCCAGCCGGCAAGGGTGATCGGGCCGACCCCCTGGGGCCGTCCCCATCGTTTGGCCAGAACCACGCCGCCGGCCATGCCGGCCGTGCCGCCGAGGCCCGCGAGGATTCCGACGAGGTCGAGGCGGGCGCCCGGCCCGAGCACGACGAGTCCGACGCCGACCACCCCGATCACGCCCCAGCCCAGCCGCCAGGCCGATGGCCGCTCGTGGAGCACCGCGACGGCCAGGGCCGCGACCAGGAGCGGCTGCGCGGCGCCGAGGGTGGCGGCGACGCCACCGGGAAGCCGCTCGGCCGCCAGGAACAACAGAGGGAACAGGGCGCCGATGTTGAGCGCCCCGAGCACGGCGGCCTTCCACCACCAGTCGGCGCGGGGCAGTACCCGGGTGATTGCCAGCGCGAGCAGCCCCGCGGGCAGCGCGCGCACCAGTCCGCCGAACAACGGATGCCCGGGCGGCAGCAGTTCGGTGGTCACCGCGTAGGTCGTGCCCCAGGACATCGGGGCGAGCGCGGTCAGGGCGACGGTCGTCGCGCGTCGCGCGGACGCGGTCCGCGGCGAGCCCGTCGACCGCTCGGTCGAGGTGTGCATGCGGTGAAGTCTCGGGCCCCCACGGCCATGCATCCAAAGCATGATTGAGATGCCAGCCATGAACTGGGACGATCACCGGGTGGACCTCCAGCAGATGCGGTACGTCGTGGCCGTCGCCGAAACCCTCAACTTCACCCGCGCCGCCGAGCGATGTGACGTGGTGCAGTCCTCGCTCAGTCACCGGATCGCCGGCCTGGAAAGGGAGTTGGGCGTCCAGCTGTTCGCCCGCTCCAGCCGTCGCGTCGAGCTCACCAGCGCCGGTGTGGCCTTCCTCGTCGGTGCGCGCGAGTGCCTGGCCGCCGCCGACCGCGCGGTCGCGGACGCCGCCGCGGCGACCGGCGTGGTACGGGGCCGGCTCGCGGTCGGCGTCATTGTGACCACCGCTGCCGTCGACGTGCCCGACCTGCTGCGGCGCTACCGGGACCAGCACCCGCACGTCAACGTCCGCCTGCGCGCCGGGGGCAGTGACGAACTGGTCGCCGCGATCCGCACGGGCGAACTCGACATCGCCTTCCTCGGCCTGCCCGAGGGGGAGGAACCGCCAGGGGTGGAGAGCCTCGTCCTCGACCACGACGCGCACGTGCTGGTGGTGGCCGCCGGGCACCCGCTCGCGGGTGCGTCGCGGGTCGCGCTGCGGGAGATCGTGGCGGAGACGTTCGTGGACTTCACCGAGGGCACGCCCGCCCGGGCCCAGTCGGACCGGGCGTTCGCCGCCGCCGGCCTGGCCCGGGACGTCGCATACGAGGCGGGGTTCGCCGAACTGATCCCCCGCCTCGTCGCGCGCGGGCTCGGCGTCGCGATGCTCCCCTCCGCCTTCATCCGCCCGCTGGCCGCCGCCGACCCCGAAATCGCCCTGGTGCCGCTCGTGGACGGTCCCCGTCGCATCGAGAGCCTGGCCTGGAGCCGGTTCAACCCCAGCCCGGCCACCCGCGCCATGCTCGACGTCCTCGGAGTCAGCGCCACTCCACGGCCAGGGGCCGGACCCGCCGCCGACTAGCTTGATCTTCCACCTGTGCGGCGGGGGCGTGGGATGGTCGACTTCTTGTTCCGGGCCGTCGTGGTGCCGGTCTTGCGGGGTGTGTGGACGTCGTGTCGTGGGGTGGGCCTGGCACGAGCCTTGTCCGGGATGCGCATACCCCACCAACGATCCCCAGAACGGGAAGCGACACGTTGATGATCTGCAAGCCTCCAGGCTCGCTTTCCCCGGCCCTGTGGCAGTGCCGGGTGCAGCTCAGGGCACGCAGGCCGGCGTCTACGGCTTCGCGCCGGTGCGGGCGGTGGCCGGCGCCGGGCTGTCGTCCCTCCCCACCGAGGAGTGCAGCTTGCCCAGGAGGCGGCCCGCGCCGTGCTCAGCGAGCTGCCGGGCCCGGTGGAACACGTCGGCGTCGAGCACCGGCCGGATGCGCACCCAGGAGCGAGCGACGGCCACCGCCCAGGCGTCGATCTCCTCCGCCACCCGCTCCAGCAGGCGCGGCACGTCGCCGTACAGGCCGCCGATCCCCGGCCCGAGGCGCACCTGCTCGTCCCGCAGCCGGCCCGGCTCCCCGCGGACCCCGGCCGGCGGATGTGGCCCGGATCGCCGCGAGCTCCTCCTCCGGTGTCGGGGACGGACCGGCCGGCGCGGGATTGAGGAAGCCAGGAGCGTACTGGGTATCGCCTTCCTCCCGGTCGACGGCCGCCCGTCGAGCCGTGTCGTGCCGGCTCGCCGCGCGGGCGCCGCCGATCCGCTTGCCGACGCGGCGGCCGCGGCGGCCGCGAGGCAACCCGTCGCTGGAGTCGGCCATGCCACGGCCGCGGCCTGAGCCGCAGGGCGAATCTCCGCCTGGTCGGGACGCGACCCGTTCTCGGCCCGCGGCGAAGGACCGGACACGGGGTCCGGCACCGGCCCGTCACCGACCGTGCGGTCAGAGCTCAGGCCCTGCGGGACCAGCGCCGAACAGCGTGACTTCCACGGCATCGCCGTCGCCCGGGACACCTCTCCCGGCGCGTGCGCGGCCGGGGTCTTCGTGATGTCGACCCCAGCGGCCGCATTCCCCTGCGCTGAGCGCTGACCACGATCGAGCGGTACCAGGCCTCGCCCTCGCCGAAGACCTCGCGCCGCCCCGGCGGACCCCCTTTCACGGCACCGGTGTCGGCTGTCCGAGGGGCGTCGCGGTCCCGGCGCAGGAAAGGCCCTCGCCGAGTCCGGCCGCGATGCGCTGGCGCTCGGGTGGCGGTACCTACGCCGCTGGTCGGGTGGAGGCGACCCCTGGGCTGGCGTTCATCCTGCTGCGGCTTGCCGAGGACCTCATCTGGCCCGTCACGGCCGTGGACGGAGAGGCCGCCGACCTGTGCGCGGACTCTTTCGTGCTGGACGAGGTCGGGTGCGTGCTGCTGTCCGCGCTGCGGAACTGGGCGCGCGACTCCGCCACCACGGCGGTGCCCGGCATCACCCGCAGCATCATCCGCTTCATCGAAAACGTCATCCCCGAGCCCGACGACCACGGAGACACCCACGCCACCCTGGAGGCGATGCGCGACGAGCACCTGGCGCTGGCGCACGCGGCGCTGGCTTTATTCACGGGTTATGGCTCTGGCTCAGCTTCCCGGCTGAGTGACGCTCCGTTACAGCTGGACGTCGAAGAGAGCGATGGACGGGGGTGGCGGGGCAAGCACTGCGCGAAGGCGCGTCAGTATGGCTCGCCACTGCTTCCAGTCCTCCGGGTCGACCCAGTTTGAGGCGGGCCCATCCTCGTCGTCGACGACGCGGGCGAGGGCTTCGTCGGCGAGTACCCGAAGGTCGGGAGGGAACACGGGCATGGGCTTTTCCGGGCCGTAGGACATGTCGACGGGTTCGCCTCCTGGGCACTGCGCCCCGATCAAAGCGGCGGCGGCCACCGCCTCTTCCGCTTCCGTGAGATAGCCGGTTGCGTCGATCGTCCGGACGAGGACGCCTCGGATCAGGGCTTCACGCGCCTCGGGCTCGGCTTCGTCGAGCGCGTTGGCGAAGTCCGCGGCTGTGTCGTTGTCGAAGGGACCGGTATCCCAGGTGCCCATGCTGATCTCCTTGCGTATGGTCGCCCGGATCCTCGCATCAGGCACTGACAACACGACTACGGGGCGAGCAGGACCCGTTTGCGAAGAAGGCCGAAGCCTGCGCGGCCGAACATCTGGCGCTTGAGCATCTTGATCCGGTTGACGTGTCCTTCGACGACTCGGGAGTTCCAGGGCAGCGTCAGGCCGGCGATGACGGCGTCGCGGTCCCGGTCGATGCCGGCCGCGAGAGTGTGGAGGCTGGGCAGGTCGTCCTGGCGGACGGCGTCGAGCCACTGAGGGAGTCGTTCACCCTGGCGTTCGGTAAGCATGTGGGCGAAGGACCGGACGTGACCGGTCAGGGCATCGAGTGCGGGGCAGTTGGCCAGGACGGCCTTGAGCCGGAGCTGTTCGATCTCGGTCAGCGTCTCGGGTTGGCTGAGGATCCATCGCGTCACCACGCGGGGTGCCGGCGGTTGCGCGGTGACCGGCCGTGGCGAGGTGCGCTTCTCTCGCAGGTAGGCGCTGACCCGGCCGAGCTGCCGCGATAGCCCAAGGGAACGATCTCCTCCCAGAGCTTCCAGGCGTTGGTGCAGCCCTCGTCCCAGCGTTGGTCCAGGTAGGGCTTGTACTCGTCGAGGACGGAGGTCCTGCTGTGCTGCCACTGGCCGCGGAAGAGATCTTCCGGCTTCGCAGCGTCGGCGAGGCTCTTGACGGTGCGGTGGGTCATCTGGAGCTGACGCCCGATGGAGCGGCGGCTGTGGCCGGCTTCCAGCAGCGCGTGGACCGTGGCATGCCGGGCTCGGACGCGGTTGGCGAACCGCTCGCTCCGCCATGGCGAGTCCGTCTTCTCCTCGGGCGGCGCGGGTTCGTCGGCCTTCGCCACGGGATCGGGGACCAGAACCCGAAGGCACTGGCGGTGGCGGGCCACCGCACGCTCAGCGGCTTCCCCGAGGTTGTGCCATAAATGCCAGCGGTCCGCGACCTGCGTCGCCTGGGGTGCCCCGGCTGTGGCGCCTTCCGCGAAGAACGGCGCGCGGTCCCTGCAGACGACCTCGATCCCTGGCCGCTCGGCGAGCCAGGCGGCCAGGCTTGATGCCTCTCGATCAGGCAGGAGATCGATCGGTCGACGGGTCTCGACGTCCACCAGGACAGTGCCGTAGCGGCGGCCCTTGCGGGTGGCGTACTCATCGACGCCGACCACCCGAGGAATCGGCACCTCCGGCTCGGGCAGCGCCTCGACCAGGCGCAAGACCGTGCTCCGGCCGATGGACATGCCAAGCACGGCAGCCAGGCGGGCGCCGGCTCGACCAGCCAGGGCGAGGCCGACGGCGGTCAGGATGGAACGCAGTCGTTCTGTGCGCTGGCCGTGTCTGCGGGTGAGACCGGATATCTGCTCCACGAACGTCCGACGCGGGCACTTGGTGTTCCCGCACCGGAACCGCCGGACCCGCAGCTGGAGTACGACGCTTCGTCCGGCGCTCGGGACATCAGCGAGAAACCGCAGGTAGGAGCTGTGAACCCGGGTCGAGCAGACTCCGCATTCCGGGCAGGCGGCGCCGGCCGTGGTGCACTGCGCGTCAAGGCGCACCTTCTCCACGTCCACGTCCACCGACCGCACCGCGATGTCCGCGATCGCCGGGAACAACAGCGCCTTCAGCTGGGGTGCAACGTCGTCCACGACCCGGACTGTCAGCCCAGCGGCACTGACCACCGTCCATTTCCGGGCGACTTCGCATACCGCCCGGAGACGCTCAGCCGTCAGTCACCGTGGCCACTGCACGAAAGCTGAGCCAGAACCATTTGAGGTTCTGGCACAGATCTTGGGGAGTGGTCACAGATGGTGACAGTGAGCTCTTTCAGAGCGGCCACTGATCGGGGGACGGGCCAGCTTCCCGCAACGCACGAGGCTCCTGTGCTGTTGAGAGAGGTGGTCGACGTCTCAACTCATCAGCGCAGGAGCCTCGTTGGTTCCCTATCCTGCCGACCCGCCTCACCAGCGTGCTCTCGTCGCCCTGGTCTACCTGCGCCGGCACGACCCGCTCGGCAGATCGCCGCCGGCTTCGGCATATCCGTCGGCACCGCCCAAGCCTACGTCAACACCGTCGTCGGCCACCTCTCCCGCCGGGCGCCCGGCCTGCTGCGGGTCCTGCGGGAGACCGATCCCGAGCACGTACTGCTCGACGGGACGCTCGCCGAGTGCGACCGGGTCGGCGACAGCCGGGCCGACTTCTCGCAGAGGCACCGCCGTCACGGGGTGAACGTGCAGGTCGTGGCCGATCCCGCGGGCAGGCTGCTGTGGATCTCGCCCGCACTTCCCGGCCGCACCCACGACCTGACCGCGGCCCGCACCCACCGCATCATCCGGATCTGCGAACGCCAGGGCGTTCCCGTTCTCGCCGACCGCGCCTACATCGGCGCCGGCTCCTGGGTGACCACGCCGGTCAGACGGCTCCCGCACCAGCTCACCGCGACTCAGCAGACGATCAACCGGGCCCTGTCGGTGGCACGGGCGCCAGTCGAACGAAGCGTTGCGACACTGAAGTCCTGGCGCATCTTCCGTCGAGCCCGCTGCAGCCCCAACCGCATGAGCGTCATCGCCGCCGCCGTCCTCACCCTGGAGAGGCAACGCTGAAAACGCTCAGTGTCATTCGATGGAAAACGGGAGTCATGAGTCCGGATACGTGAGTGCAACTTGGTCACCAAGCCGCGGTCGCAAGCGCCTACGGCGCCGTGTGCCCCTGCACTATTCAGGGTGAAGAACGCAGGGGATCCCCGCCAGGCTTTCGTTCAGCTCCCGAGCTCCCAGGGCGAGGCGTTCGTCAGGATTCCGCGTCAGCTCCTCACAGAGTCGCATCGCGTCGTCGCGGTCGCTGGCGTAGATGGCAAATGCATCGCGGACCGCGGTGTGGATCCAATCGCCATGGTTCGGGCTGGCGATTGCCAGCGCGGACGCGACAATCAGCAGTCCAGCCTTGTCCTGCCGTCGAAGCAAGGCTTCTGCGGTCACCCGTGTGACAAAGGTGTCTTCGCGGTCGAGCACCAGCTCCAGCAGCGGATCGACAGCCTCCTCCATTTCGGCAAAGCTCGCCAGACCTCGACCGGCGTCCGCCCGGTCCCCAGAGTCGCTGCTTCGCCCGAGTTCGCCAAGGGCCACGACAGCAGCACGCCGCAGGGCACTGTTCACAAGCTTGCCCACCCCTCCCGCAAATTTCGGCAAAAGTAGCACCACGGCCCCCACGGCCGATCGGGGGCCTCCACGGCGACTGCCCACCGCCAGTGGGGGAAACTCAGCCTCCAACCGGCTCCGTACTCACTGGTCAGCCCCACTCGCGAACCCCCGAGTGGGCACCCTGTCGGGATTTGCGCGACCGGCTTCGAAGGCGTCGACCAGCGGCAGGGGACACTTCCGCGAGAAGCTACTGAAGCAAGATCATCTTTTCGGAGCAGTTCACATCCGGCTCGACCGTAGAGCTGTCGCTTGATCTTCTTGCTCCGGTTCACGGCACCCTCGATGCTGCCCGAGCTCCAGTCCAGGGTGAGCCCGGCCGTCACGGCGTCAAGGTCCCGGAGCAGGTGGAGTGCGAAGCCGGTGAGGCCGGGTTGGCTTGCGTCGACTGCGTCGATCCAGGTGGGGAGCCTGGCGCCGAGGCGGCCAGTGAGTGTCTCGCCGAAGGCGCGGACATGTCCGGCAGCGGTGTCCAGTTCGGGGCAGCGTGCCAGGACATCCTTGAGGGCAGCGTGGTCGGCCTCGCTCAGCGCGGTGGGGTGCCGGGTGAGCCAGCCGGTCACCTGGCGCACCGTCGGGGGCCGGGGCGGCGCGCCGGCCGGAGCCCCGCGGAGGGTGGCGATGTGGGCGCGGACCATTTGGTGGGTGACGGGTGCGTTGTCGGCGACGAGTTCCTTGTGGAGGTGGGTGACGCTGGTGCATCCGGCGGTGAATCGGCGCTCCAGGTAGGGCTTGTAGGGGTCCAGCCTGCTGGGTCGGGGCCGGTTGTCGCGGATGGTGTCCTGCCAGCGTGCGGCGTTCGCGTACCGGAGGACGGTGTTGAGGCCATAGCCCAGGTGCCGGGCAATCGCCCGGCGCGAGTGACCTTGAGCAAGAAGTTCGTGGACCAGGGCGTGCGCGGCCTTCTTGCGCTCAGCCCGTCGGCCGACGGGCGCCGGGTCGTCCTGCGGTCGGCCGGAAGTCAGTCGGGTGGCCTCCGGCAACATGCTGCTGGGCGAAGTGTCGCGCAGGCAGTCGCGATGGGCGGCAACGCAGGTTTCCACGGCTCGGCCGAGGCCCTGCCACAGGTGGAACCGGTCGGCGACCTGCAGAGCGTCTGGGGCACCGCGTCGTGCTCCCTCGGCGTAGGCGCCGGCCCGGTCCCGGCAGAAGATCTTCACTCCGGGGTGGCGAATCAGCCAGGCGGCCAGCGGCCCGGCCTCGCGGGTCGGGAGCACGTCGACCACGTTGATGGTCTTCGACGCTGGTCAAGACGGTGGAGTAGGTCTGGCCGCAGCGGATCGCGAAGTCGTCCACGCCCAGCACGCGCGGAGTACCGCACTGCGGATCGGGCAATGCCATGACCCTCCGTAACAAGGTCATCCGGCCGGCTCCGAATCCCAGCTGGGCCGCCAGCCGGGCGCCGGCCCGGCCGGCCAGCGCGAGCCCCACTCGCTCCAAGGCGTGGTTGAGCCGCGTGGTGAACCGTGCGTGCGGGGCAGCCAGCTGCGAGAACGGCTCTGCGAACGTCCGGCGCGGGCAGTCCGCCGACCCGCAGATGAAGCGCCGGACCGTCAGCAGGATCACAAAGCCCTGCTCAGCGAGCGGAAGGTCCTTCAGCCTGCGCTGGTAGCGGTCGTGGACTCGGTCCGAGAAACGGCCGCAGTCCGGACACACAGAGCCGGCCGCGCGACCTCTCGCCGCCACCTCGACCGTGCCGAACGCGGCTGTGACCGCCTCGACATCCACATCGTCGATTCCGTCGAACACCAGCGAGTCCCAGAACGGTGCATCGGTCTGCATGACCAGCACCATCACCGGCCACAACCAGCTGCAGCAGCGGCCGACAGACACCTGAGGGAGCGTCAATTTTAACCGTTGGATGACAAGGCGTACGCCGTCTCACATGAACCCGCCTCCTCACAATCGAACACCGAGGCCACCTCCGCGACCGCTCCCCAAGCTCTGTGCCAGAACCGAGAACGGAAGTCGTTTGTCGATGAGCGCGGGAGGCACCCCGAAGGCGACCAAGTCGATGTTCACGAGTTCGGGTTCTGGCTTACTTTCCGTGGAGGGCTGACTGAGTGTGATGTCGGTGGTGTGTGGTGGGATGGCCGGACTCTGCTGTCCTGACCTGCTGGGAGACCGCGTTGATGCCCGTGTACTCGTCTCTGACTCACGCCCTGGCTGCAGCCTTGGTTGATGTCCTGTGGTTCATCGAGGGCAGTGATGACGAGCAGATGGATCCGGACGATGCCGTCAAGGTCCTGGAGGGTGTCGCCCACCTGGTCAGCCAGCTGTCGAGCGACCAACGGAACGAACTGATCGGTCTGCTCGGGACGATGGCTGAAGCCGAGTCTGACCCCGCGCGGCGGGAGTTCCTGGAAGGGTTTCCGGAAGGCTTCAGCCTCGTTGATGATGCGGTCTGACCTGCGCATCACGAGTAGAGCAAGACGCGCTTGCGGAGAAGACGAAAGCCGGCCCGGCCGAACATCTGGCGTTTGAGCATCTTGATCCGGTTAACGTGGCCTTCGACGACCCCGGAACTCCAGGGCAGGGTGAGGCCGGCGACGACTGCATCGCGGTCACGGTCGATGCCTGCGGCGAGCGTATGGAGGCCGGGGAGGTCATCTTGCCGGACGGCGTCAAGCCACTGCGGCAGCCGTTCGCCCTGGCGCTCGGTGAGCATCTGCCCGAAGGGGCGGACGTGGCCAGTGAGGGCGTCCAGTTCAGGGCAGTGGACCAGAACGGCCTTGAGCCGAAGGTGCTCCGTCTCGGTGAGGTTCTCCGGCCGACGGAGGATCCATCCGGCGACGACCCGGGGTGACGGTGGCCGAGCCGTGACGGGGCCTGGCGAGAGCCGCTTCTCCCGGAAATAGGCGCGGACCCGCTGGTAGCTGCCCTGATAGCCGAGCGGCGCGATCTCCTCCCATACCATCCAGGCGTTCGTGCAGCCTTGGTTCCAGCGGTCATCCAGGTAGGGCTTGAAGGCGTCGAGTTTGGATGGCCGGCCCTGCCACTGCCCCTGGAACAGTTCCTCCGGGGTGGCTGCGTCAGCGAGGAGCTTGACGGTGCGGGAGGTTATCCGGAGTTGGCGGCGGATCGCCCTCCGGCTGAGCCCGGCGGCGAGCAGTTCGTGGACGGTGGCGTGGTTGGCACGGGTGCGGTCAGCGAAGCGGTGTCCCCTCGGCCAGGGCGAGCCGGAGGGGTCTTCGAACTTCTCCGGCTCGGGGGCAGGCTGGGCTGGATCTGGCGCCAGAACCTGCAGGCATCCGCGGTGGTCTGCGACGCACCGCTCTGCAGCCTCGCTCAGGTTGTGCCAAAGATGCCACCGGTCCGCGACCTGCACCGCCTGCGGCGCCCCAGCCGTGGCACCTTCGGCGAAGAACGGTGCCCGATCGCGGCAGACCACCTCCACCCCGGGCCGTTTCGCGAGCCAAGCCGCGAGGCTGGACGCCTCACGGTCGGGCAGCAGGTCCACTGGACGCCGACTTTCGACGTCGACCAGGACAGTCCCGTAGTGACGCCCTTTGCGGGTCGCATACTCATCGACACCGACCACCCGCGGGGCTGGAACTTCGGGGTCAGGTAACGCTTCGACCAGCCGCAGCACAGTGCTGCGGTTCACGGACACGCCGAATACGCGCGCCAGGCGAGCACCAGCCCGACCGGCAAGCGCGAGGCCGACCGCGGCCAGTGTCGACCGCAGGCGCTCGGTCCGCCGGCCGTACCGACGGGTCAAGCCTGGCAGCTGTTCCGCGAAGGTCCGTCGCCCGCACGAAATGACCGGGCAGAGGAACCTGCGGACGCGTAAACAAAGAGCGACCCGTCCGCCTCCGCTGGGCACATCAGCTGGAAACCGCAGGTAGGAGCTGTGAATCCGCCGTGACCAGATCCCGCATCCGGGACAGACGGCCCCGGGTACCGTGCTTCGGGCCTCTATACGTACCGCCTCGTCGTTCACGGTCACGGACAGCACCGCCACGTCGGCGATCGACGGGAACAGCAACTCCTCCAGTCGGAGCACCATTTCTTCCACGGGCCGAACTGCCAGCTACACCGCACCCGGTACGGGCCAGTTCCGGGCAAACTTCCCCAGGGCCCACTCGCCCCACAACCGTCACGCAGCGTGCATGCTCCACCGGAAAGTGAGCCAGAACCCGAACCCGGGTTCTGGCTCAGGTTCTGTGGACTGGCCACGCTGAGTCACGGATCGGCGGGCGGCCACGAACGGGCACGGTGGAGAACATCAGCCCGGAACCGGAGCTCAGCTTGGGTGGGGCTGCCTCAGCCGGGGCGACCTGATATGAGTTGATCATGAATGCTGAAACTCTTGCCCCGATGGAACGCCTACTCGCAGAGCGGGCTTGCGAGCGGCTGGTCGTCGAGTTCGTCCACCGGCTCGACCTCGGGGACCCGGGCTCGGTGGCGGAGCTCTTCACACAGGACGGCATCTGGGAATGGCCCGCCGGCGACCGCCGCATCGCGGGTCACGACGCCCTGCGCACCTACTTCGGCAACCGGCCCGCAGACCGACTCTCACGCCGCATATGCACCAACATCCTGGTCAACGTGACCTCTGCGGACACCGCCTCCGCCGCCACCTACTTCACCACGTACCGGGTCGACGGCTACAGCGAGGGCCTCATACCGCCGCGGCCCCCGGTTCAGGTGGGTCACTACGAAGACACCTTCCGCAAGGTGGACGACACCTGGCTGCTCACCACGCGGACTCTCTTCCTCTCCTTTGCCGGTCCCACCGAACGCCTCGACGGGCCCGGCCAGTCATGATCACGGCTCCCAGCCGACCGAGAGTCCTGCGTCACGGGGAGTGACACTCCACAGAAGTTGCGCCAGAACCCGAGTTGGGAGGCACCCGCCGCTGAGCCGATGGGTACATGTACTGGGGTGCCCAGACTCCAGTGGCCGAGCATCGTGGAACGTGCTGCCGAGATCGTCACCAGTTACCGCCAGGTCGGTGGCTGCACGCTTCGCCAGGCGTTCTGCCCACGGTTTGAGGCTGTCTCAGCGAACGGGTAATCGCGTCGCTGAAGTTTCCCCGTGATCTTGGACACTCGTTCGTTATGCCGCGAGGGCGTGTTGATGTCGCTGTCTGGTCTCGGCCGGTGTGAGGTAGCCGAAGATCTTGTGCTTGCGCAGGCGGCGGCGGTTGTAGAAGGTCTCGATGAAGGTGAAGACCTCGGCGCGGGCGGTGGCCCGGTCGGGCCAGGTCCGGGTTCCGATCTCTTCCTTGAGCAGGGCCCAGAAACTCTCCGCTGCGGCGTTGTCGAAACACGATCCGGTACGTCCGCAATTCTGTCGTAGCCCCAACTGGTCTATTCGGTCGTGGGATTGAGCTGAGATGTACTCGCTGCCGCGATCGCTGTGGATCACGCATCCGGGCTCCAGACCGCCTCGGCCATGGGCCATGTCGAGGGCGTCGACGACGAGCTCGGCCGGTGGTGGTCGGCCATGGCGTAGCCGACGATCTCGCGGGTGGCCAGGTCGAGCCAGCAGGCGAGGTAGAGCCAGCCCTCGGCCGTCGGGAGGTAGGTGATGGCGCCGACCAGCCGGGTGCCGGGGCGCTCGGCGTGGAAGTCGCGGCCGATCAGGTCCGGGGCCGGCTTCGCCTTCACATCCGGCCGGGTCAGCGAGCGCCGCTTGCGGCGGGTGACGCCGCGGATGTCGCGCTCGCGCATGACGCGGGCGATGCGCTTGCGGTTCACCTGGTGCCCCAGACGCCGTAGTTCGGCATGGATGCGCGGGACGCCGTAGGTGTGACGGGAGGCGATGTGGATCACGGTGATCTCGTGCACGAGTGCGTCGTCGGCCGCTTGGCGGGCCCGGCGGGCGGCCTCGCCCTCGCGCCAGGCGTAGTAGGAGGAGCGGGTCACGTGCAGCACCCGACACAACAGGACGACCGGGTAGTTCGCCTTCTCCGCGTGGATCAACCGGTACAACACGGTCACCGGTCGCTCTCCTTCACGAATAAGGCCGTCGCTCTTTTCAGGATCTCGATCGTCTGCTGCTGTTCGCGGTTCTCCTTGCGCAGCCGCCACAGTTCCTCGCGCTCGGCGCTGGTCAGCTCGTCCGGGGCGCCCTCGCCCCGGTCGGCCTTGGCCCGGCGGTACCAGCCGCGCAGGGACTCGGAGCTGATGCCGAGTTCCCGGGCGACGGCCGTGACCGTCTTGCCCGAGGAGTCGACGAGCGCGATCGCGTCCCGCTTGAACTCCTCGGTGTACCGCTTCGTGTACTTGCTTCCCACCTGGTGCTACTTCCTCTGGAACCTCAAGCCCCAGTCTCCAGGTGTCCACGATCAAGGGGAAGCTTCAAAGCGGCTGCCGTCGCCGAACTCGGACACTCCGGTGCGCTCGAAGTTGGCGATCGACCGGCTGGTCGCTCGTCGGGGCATCCACCTGCGGGAGAAGACGCTGTGGCGGATGCTCTACGAGACGTGCGCCCGCTCGGAGGAGGTCTTGGAGGTCAACATCGAGGACTTGGACCTGGCCAGCCGCCGCTGCCCGGTGAAGGCGAAGGGCGCCCAGCCCAAGGTCCGCCGCCGCGGCGGCACCCGCAAGGACTACAGGCTGGAGACAGTCTACTGGGACGCCGGTACCGCCCGGCTGCTGCCCCGGCTGCTCAAGGGCCGCACCCGCGGGCCCGTGTTCGTCACCCACCGCCGTCCCGGCCCCGGCAAGATCGTCAGCCCGCGCGACGTCTGCCCGGACACCGGGCGCGCCCGCCTCTCTTACGGGCAGGCCCGCGCCCTGCTGGACGATGCAGACCGCAGTGCGCGGGCCGGGCACGGGCTGGGACCTGCACGAGTACCGCCATTCCGGCCTGACCCATCTCGGTGAGGCCGGGGCCAGCCTGCTGATGCTGATGGCGAAGTCACGGCACAAGAAGACGGAGAACGTCCGCCGCTACTTCAAGCCGTCCCCGGAGGCAATCGCCAAGGTCACGAGCCTGCTCGCGCCCGGCAACAGCAGGCGCTGAAGTCCGCTCGGCCTGTCCCGGAGTCGTATTCGCTCGGGCGCATGCGGCTCACCGGAGCACGACCGTGACGCCGCACCGTTCGAGGAGCCGCACGATGTCCTCGAAGTAGGAGAGTCCGTCCTCCGGACCCTCCACCACGTCCGCCAGCGCGCGGCGCGCGATCTCGGAGTCGTGCCAGGTCAAGGTGAACGGCGGGGCCACTCCGAATCCACCGCCCAGGCAGTCCTTGAATGCGTTCCACTCCCGGCCGAAGTAGCGGCCGGGCCCGAGTAGGGCCTCGGCGATCGCGCAGTGCAGCCCGGGAACGTCCGTGACGAACCGGCCGTCGAGGTGGTAGTCGCCGCCGGAGTGGTCCGGCTGGGGCGCGGGCACCCGCCAGGCACGGGTGGTGAGGTCCAGCCATGCGGCCCTGCCCTGCGAGTCGTACGGCGCCCACAGGTTGGACTCTGCCGGCGGGCCTTGATACCACTCTGCCCAGATCGGGCGGGCCGCCGGCGATGGCCGGTCGTCGCCGCCATCGGTGAGGGTGATGTCGACGAGCGTGCCGCCGAGCACGGACGGTCGCGCTCCGGTGATGGCCAGGCCCACGGTGCGGGAGGCCATCACGGCACCCTGACGATCCAGCACCAGGAGGTAGGCCCAGTCCCGCTCCGACCGACGGGGCCGCCGCAGCGCCGCGAGCAGGGGCTCCGAAGGCTCGCAGCCGATCAGCTCCATCGGAACAGGGGCCGGGTCCGCTCGCGGTTTGAACAGGCCGTCCACGGAGGAGCACTGCCCTGCCCTTGCCGCAGCGACTGTCGTTCCTGCGAAGAGCTCGAAGCGCGGCGCCGCAGGCGGTTCGAAGAAGGTCTCCTCGTTTCTGACGCCAGCGCCGAGCACGATGTCGTACCGCGCCGGATCGGCCGAATGGGGCTGATGGGCCACCACGACCGCATCGACGAGAGTCCACCACTGCACGGGCTTCTCGTCGTCCCAGACCTCGACGCACACGTCGCCCAGACCTCGTAGCGAGGCATCGGGCTCAGCCAGGACCTCGCTCAGGAGGCCATCGGGTCGGCATCCACGGAGGGTGAGGACCTCCCGCGGGGGCGGGACCGGGTCGGCGAACAGTCCTTCGACGCCCGCGCACCTCGCCCAGAGCTGTTCCACGCCGTCTTCGTCCTCCTGAACCAGGAGGTACTTCACCGGGAAGCCCCGGTTCCACGTGGCGTGATCTGCGATGCGCACCCAACCCCCGAACATGTGAGCAACCTTCGCGCCAACGATACGGACCCGCCTGGCCCACGGAAGACGGAGGACAGCTACTCGTCCTCGGTCACGTCTTGTTGGCGGCGCTCAGATCGCGCAGGGGACGCAAGCCGCCGGGCAGTTCCGGCAGCTGGAACGAGTACCGGCCGAGCATGTTGACGTGGTGCCGCACGAATGGGGAGAGCCGGGCGACGTCCTCGTCACGGACGTCGAAGCCGTCGGCGCGGAGCTGGGCGATGGCGGCGTCCATGTACCGGGTGTTGAAGAGCACCAACGCGTTGAGGACCAGGCCGAGCGCGCCGATCTGGTCTTATCCGAACTAGCCCAGCTCGGTGGCAGGTCCGCTTGCGAGCCGTCGTTCACCACGGAAAGTAGTCGTGAGGAAGTTGGGTGGACGGGTTCCGTCGGGCGTGTCGTGCATGTCGTCCGCGCGCGCTCTGCGGTCTTACTGGGAGAACGCGTAGGTCCGGACGGGGTCGAGGTGCAGTTCGAAGGGCCCGAAACAGTCGGCCGCGAGGGTCGCGACCGGAGCGCCGCAGGGGCAGGCCCGGTTGAGTCTCTCGTCGCCTGTCGGTCCGCAGCACCCACTGCTGTTATCCCAGTTGGGCAGTGGCTGAAGGCTGGCGGCGTCATCAGGGTGCACCAGCACTGTGTGTCGGCTGCCGGCCGAGATGACGAAGCCTTCGTCGCGGCAGACCACAGGTCCGCGCGACTGAGCTGGCTTCGGGTCCCCCTGATCGTCCTGCACGACGTAGGGCGGTCCCCAGGGCTCGGGATCGATCGCGTAGTGGCCCCGCGGAACAGTGGAAGGCGCCCGGCGTGTCTCCTTGTCCCGGTCGCGCTCGTCGTCGGAGACCTCAGGGACGGCGGCAAGCTCGGTGAGCTCCGGCGTGATCGCGGTGCCGCACTTGGAACAGAGGAAGACGGTCATCCCCTCGTTGTAGTGCTCAGGACTACCCCTTCGCATCTTCGTTTCGCTGCTCGGAGTCGATGCGGGCGACGACGCCACGGAGATCGGGCATGCCCAGGTGGACGGTGGTGTGCCGGGCCGCGAGGTCGCGCATGGCGGCGAGCTTCTGCTCGGCGGCGGCGAGGCTGGCCTCGATCGCGGCGATCTCGCCGAGCCATCCCTGGTCCTTGGCCTCCTGGAGCCGGTCGAGCAGGTTCTCGTGGATCTCCTCCAAGCGGGGCATCTGCTCCGGATCGGGCCGCAGGACAGGGCAGCGGATGCAGGCGTGTTCGTGAACGCAGGGGGTGCCGAAGTCGCGTGCGCAGACGCCGAGGGCGACCTTCCGCAGCTCGAAGTGGGCCAGGAAGTCCTGCCACTCCTGCTCGGTGGGCTCGCGGTACTCCTCCCCGGGTCGCAGCGCCCGGCGGCGGGCGATGAAGGACCGGTGGTGGTTGATGACGTCCTCGGGATAGATCGCGGCATAGCCGAGGGTCGTGTCGACCGTCCGGTGACCGCAGATCCGGGCGGCGATGTGCGGGGGGCAGGCCGGAGCGGAGGGCGTCGGTCACGAAGATTCTTCGGAAGTCGTGGGGCGTGTATCGCAGCTGCTCGTTGCCGGGCCCGGTCAGCCCGCTCGCGGCGAGGGCGTCGTTGAGGCAGGTGTAGATGTAGTTGCGCGGGATGGCCCGGTCCTCCGGGCCGCAGCGGCGCTGGAAGAGGAACGGCATCGGTGCACTCCAGAGCCGTTCCAGACTGTCGTAGGCGGAGACCAGGGGCATGGCCTGCTGCCCGCGCCGAACGCGATGAATGATCGCAGTGAGCACCTCGCCGAGCTCTGGTGAGACCAGCAGCAGCCGCTCCTGGTCGAGCTTGGACGGGGCGACCTGGAGCATGGGGACGATCTCGCCGGTGGTGGGCAGCTGGTAGGCGACGAAGCTGTGGTGGGTGAGTTCGAGTGCTTCCTCGATGCGCATGCCGGTGTGGCGAAGGACTTCGACGATGGCCCAGGCCCAGAAGGCGCGTTCCTCCTCCACGGTCAGGTCCCGGCGCCGGCCGGTGGCGGGGTCGTCGGCGTAGACACGGGAGGACGCTCCGGCACGGCGGAGGAGGTTCTCGCCCGCCGGAGTGGTGAATGGGGCTCCGGCCGGGGTCTCCCGCCCGGTGGCGAGACAGGTCTGGGCGTCCTTGAGCTGGCGCTCGACGGCTTTGACCAGGGCCGGGAGTGCGGGCAGTAGGGTGCGGGTTCGTTGGTCCATGGCCGCCTTGCGGCGGGCGCGGTTCTTGCTGTGGTCGGTGTCGCTGTCGCGGACCGGGCAGGGCGCGACCCACGGGCCCCAGCGTGTCGGTTCGTCGGCGGCCCAGCGGGCGAGGTCCTGGTAGAACGTGCGGACCCAGCTGAACACGGTGTGTGCGTTGACCCGCGGCCGGATGGGGGTGCCGTGCCGGTCATGGACCATGCGGACGCGTTCCCGCCAGGCGGTGACGGTGTCGGCGTCCAGCCGCAGCGAGTCGATGCCCGGGTGGTGTTTCTCCAGGTCGCGCCAGAACAGTCCGGCCAGGGTGCGGGCCATGTCCTCCAGCGTGGTGTAGTCGACGTCCACCGCGCGCTCGGTGAGGTAGTCGACCAGGAGGTCGCGTATCGCGGTGCAGGTGATGTCCTGTCGGTCGACCAGGGCCGCCGGTGTCAGCTGCCCCGGCAGCATCACCGTCTTCAGCCGTGCCGGGGCGTCGGGGCCGAAGACGCCGACGCCCGCGAGGAGCGCGTAGAAGAGGTGCTTGCCGTGGTAGCCGTTGGTCTGATGCTCGCCGATGGCGTGCTGCAACTCGACGCAGTCGCCGATGGTGACGTCGTGGACGGTGCCGCCCTTGCGGGTCACGATCCAGGTGACGCGGTTGAGCGCGTTGTTGCAGTCGTTGGCTCCCGCGTGGCCGGTGGCCGTGTACTGGTCCTTGAGCGCCGCGAAGCCGTCGGGATCGGTAACGCTGCGGATGTGCGCCAGCAGTTGTGAGGGGCGCTGCCGCAGCAGCCATCGGTAGGCGGGGCGTACGACTTGTCCGCCCAGCAGCGGGATCATGCCGCAGCACAGATCGGCCCGGTCATACTTGCGCGCCCGCTGGTGCTCGGCGAGCCACTGCATCGGCAGCCGCGTCCACTCTCGGCCGGCGTCCTCGGCTCCGCTGGCCACCCAGCGCTCCTGCCAGGTGCGGCCGGGCTGGTCTTCCAGCCAGTCCAGCAGCTTGACGAGGCCACGCTGCCGTGAGCGCTGATTGGCGTCGCTGTCCGCGGTGAACGGCAGCGCGAGTGTGCGCTCCAGCACCTGCTCGCGCGGTTCCTCCGTCTGCCACCAGGTCGTCGGCGGTTCGCGTTTCTCCTGGCCGGGAGGCAAGGGGGCGTGACGGACGGGGGCGGAGGGCCGGGCAGTCACGGTCGCGGTGGTCATGCCGGGCCTCCGCCGAGGGCGGCCGCGCCGAGCAGCGTCTGGAGAACCTCGGAACGGTAGCCCGGGCCGGGCATCACCGGTTTGACGGGCTCCGCGGCCTGCCGGGCGTGGTGGGCCAGCACGTGCGTGACGACCTCGTCCTCGGCGGGTTCGAGGTACTGCTCGGTGGTGCTGATGTGGAGATGCCCGAGGACCCATTGGACGTCGGTAAGCGAGAGCTTGGGGTCGCGCACCATGCGTTTGGCCGCGCTGTGCCGCAGGTCATGAAGCGTCCAGTTCGCTCCCAGGGTCTCGTTGGCCCGGGTGAACACCATGCGGGCCGCGTCGTAGCTCAACGGCCTGATCGGGCGCCGTAGGGTCCACCACAGCGGCTCCTCCGGCCCATCGAGGGCCTGCGGGCGGACCTGCTGCTGGTAGAGCCGCAACCAGACGAACGCGTCGCTGGAGGCGGGGATCCATTGCAGGGCCCGGGAGCCCTTGCGGATGACGCCGATCGTCTGGTCACCGGGGCTGACCCGGTCGCGGCTGACGCCGAGGAGTTCCGAAGCGCGCGGGCCGGCCGAGATGTAGAAGGCGACCAGCGCGCGGTCGCGGTGCGAGGGCAGGACTGCGAACAGTTCGTTGAATGCCTGGTCGGGGATGCCGCGCGGGGTTCGCCGGGGTTCCTTCGGCTGGTAGGGAGCCCGGCGGGCAGGGCGTTTGAAGGCGTGCATCGGGTTGTGGTGGGCGTTGAGGTGCTCCTCCTCGGCCCGCTTGGTCTTCGGGAACGGGTTGAGCAGCGGCCGTCCGTACATGTCGCGGTGGTACTCGTAGAAGCTGCGGACCACCGCCCGCGCGTGCCTCCGGGTGCGTGCCGCGTAGTTCTCGCCCGCGTACCGCTTGCCGGTCACCGGGTTGACCGACCCGGGCGCCGGGGCGTCCGGCCGCCGGGGCCGCGGCGGCTTTTTGACCATCTTCAGCCACAGTGCGAAGTCTCGGGCCTCCGCCCGGCCGGCTCGGTCCCACGGCACGTCGACAGCCCACAGGAACCGGAACCAGGCCAGCAGCGCGTACGCGTACGAGCGGAGCGAGGCCGGGCTGTCGTCGTCGGCGAGCATGTCGAGCAGGAACTCGCTGACCGCCGCCACCTCGATCCCGTCCCGGTCGAGCAGCCGGTACGGCAGCGACGGATCGCCGGTCTCCTCCACTCGGCCGACCCTCCCCACCGTGAGCGCTGTGACGTACCGTAACTGCGTGCCCTCTTGCACCTGAGCCTCCACGAGCTGCTGTGGTCTCCAACAGCTCGTGATGACAGCACATCGGGAAGGTGGCGTGGCACGGCCTCGGGGGCAAGCTGACCAGCCTGGTGCGAGGTCCCGTCACCGTGCGTCGATCTCCGAGGGCTCGTCGGTTCACACCCCGGTAGTTCGGTCAACAAATCCTCCTGGCCTTCGCGGTACGCCTGGTGGATGGTGCCGCGCTTGCCGTGGCACACGTCGCGGGCCAGCTTGTGGCGGGACTCCTGCACGGTGAGCTGCCGGTTCATCTGCCGCCGGTAGGTGTCGTCCACCGGGTCGACCACGCGCAGCAGGTGCTCGGTCTTGGCGATCCGCCCGTACTCCGCGAACGCCGCCCCGAGCGGGGTCGGACGGCCGTCGCGTCCGAACATACGCAGCAGGTCGTAGGCGCGGACCTGATTGGTGACCAGGGAGCCAGCGACCTTCAGCATGTCCGGCCAGTGCGTGATTACCTTGTTCAGGTTCACGCGGTTGCGGGCCAGGTCCTCCACCACGCCGTAGGTGCCGGTCTCGACACCGGGCATCGTGGCCCGCCAGAACCGCTGGTCGTCCAGGTCCCGGAACCGCGGGCTGAAGTTGTATCCGAGGATCTTGAACAGGCCGAACACCATGTCGGAGTACGAGGCGTTGTCGGTCGCCACCATCTCCGGCTTCACGCCGCCGTCCAGGTTCAGCAGCGCGTCCAGGATGTGCAGGGAGTCGCGCGGGGTGCCGGGGACGACCATCTGCCCGATGCCCGCGACCTGGTCGTTGACGGCGTTGAGCCAGGTGATGCCCCGCTTGAACCCGAAGTACTTCGGCGACGGGGCGGCGTTGATGGTGCGCACCGGCACCTGGAAGCGCAGCCCGTCCACGGAGGCGAGCAGCCCGTCGCCCCAGTAACGCACGATCGGGATGTCGGCCTGGGCGGCGATGAGCCGCGCGTTCGCCGCGGCGATTGTGTCGGCGCGCAGGTAGTACTGGTCGACGTGCACGAGCCGGGCCCGGGTCAGTGCCTCATAGCCGGGGTTGACCACCGGGGCCAGGCCGATGTTGCACGCCTCGGACACCAGCAGCGCGACCACCGAGGTGGGCAGGTCCTTCATCCGTGTGGTGCCGTCGCCGAGGTGGACGAAGGCGTCGAGGAACCCGGTCCAGGCGTTCACCTCGAACAGCAGGTCCGGCAGGTCGATCTTCGGGAGCATCTTCTCGACCCGCTTGCGCAGCCAGGTCAGGGACTTCGGCTCGCCGAGTGCGCCGAGCTTGTCGACGTTCAGCTTCACCCGCCCGTCGTCCTGCACCTCGATGGAGACCTTCGCCGCCGGCCCCGCTTCCTGAAGGCGTTCGGCGAGCTGCTTCCATCCGGTGTCCAGGCCCCGCACCAGCTCCGCCAGGTGCTCCTCCACGGGCATGTCTAGGCTCAGGGCCGCCAGGACGTCCTCCTCGACCGCGTCCCAGTCGGGCCCGTCCAGCAGGCGAGCACGCGGGTTGGACCAGCGGTGCGAGGGCGAGGCGAAGACGTCGCGGTTGTTCAAGGCCCGGTGCAGCTGCTCCAGCACGCACACCACGTACGCGTCCCGGTCGACCGCGCCCTGCGGCAGGTCTGGGTTGGCGTACACCGCCTTGCGCCACGCGGGCGGCACGAGCTTGTCGTCCACCTCGCGCGGCAGCAGCGGCTTGATGCCCACCTTCCGCCGGGCCAGCGCCGGAAGGCCGCGCACCCCGGCCAGGACCCGCTTGCCCGCGCTCGCCGCGTCCAGTGCCTTGGACTCGCCCAGCAACGCGAGGAACGGGCGCACCGTGGCGTACCGGTTCGTGAGCGCGGCCCGCATGGCGACCTCGGCCGAGTTTTCGTCCTCGGGCACGAGCGAGACCACCGTGGCCGCCGCGGTCATCACGGCGGCGCGCGGGGCGACCTCTTCCACCGCCGCCCACAGCGCGACCACGTCCAGGTCCGCCTTCTGCTCCTCGACCAGCTCCAGTTCCTCAAACAGCACCTTCGCCGCCCGCGCGAGCACCCGTGACGCCTTCTCCAGCTGCGGCAGCGTCGACAGCCGCTCCTTCTCCGTCTTGCGCTTAGCCGTGTTCAGCAGGCGGGTGGCCATCAGGACCTGGAACAGGTCCAGGGCCTCGTCGATGGCCTTCGCCTCCAGGTGCCGCATCACCGCGGTGAGCATCGCCGTGCGCTTCGGCTCCGCCGCCCGCTCCAGCAGCGGCGCCTTCGACCCCAACGCATACCGGGCCAACACCGCCATCCGGTTCGGCGGGATCTGCGACAGCCTCAGCCGCCCGAGCCGGTACGCGCCGATCTCGTCCACCCGCTTTAGCGCGCGGGCGAACGCCGTCCCGGTCGTCCGCGTCGGCGGCCGGCGCAGCCGCTCCAGCTCCGAGAACCGCGAGCCCTCCGGCGTCTTCAGCGTCGCCACCAGATCCCCGGGCAGCGCCGGGTCCGCGCGACGGGCGGCGCCCGCGACGGTGGCGTGCAGCCGCTTCTCCGCGACCGTCCGCGCCTCCGCCACCTGCCGAGCCAGCACGGATACCCCAGGCAGCAGGACCCGGTGACGGCGCAGCCAGCCCACCGCGTGGTCGAACAGCGCCTTCGGGCCCTCGGCGTGCGTCCACGCCCGCCCGTGCAGGAATGTACGGAACCGCCGGCCCCACTTGGTGTCCTCGTAGGGGTGGTAGCTGTAGGCGTCCCGGATCTCCCACGCGTGGTCGTACAGCGTCTGGCGCCGCTCCGTGTACCGCTTGACCACCGACGGGTCCTCGATGCCGAGCTGCACGGCCAGGTGCTCGATCACTGGCCACGGCACCGCGAGCGGGTCCTCCAGGAACAGGCCGACGTACCGCACCGTGCACATTTGGAGCGCGAATCCGAGCCGGTGATGCTCCGTCCGCCGCAGGGCGATCAGGTCCCGGTCCACGTCGTCCAGAAAGAAGAACCGCTCCAGCTCGGGCCTCGTCGGCTCCTCGGCGAACGTCCCGTACGCCTCGGCCTGCTCATCGCTCAGAAATTCCACCGGCACGAGCCGGACCGTAGCCAGCCCCGAACCGGGCCCGGAGGCGTTTCACCGAACCCCAGCGGCGAAGTGGATCACTGCGCTAGGCGGCCATGATCGTTCTCACCGATAACCGCTGTACCGATGTTCCCCGAGGCCGGTCACCCAGCAGCAGACCCGCTACCTGCGGGCCCACTGGCCGGCGCTGGCCTGGTGGCTCGCCCGGACCTACCCCGAGCACTACGGGCCCAACGCCAAGTCCTTCGAGCAGCAGCTCGACGAGTACCGCGCCGAACAGCACCTGTCGGCCCCGAAGACCCGGACATGGCCACACTCGGCGAACGCCTCGCCGCTTCCCTGCGGCCGCCCAGGAAGCCGAACTCCCCGGGCCCCTCCTGGCCGCCTCGCCATGAGGATCGCCGTTCACTCGGTAAACAACACTGTGGACGGGCTGAGAGCACGGGCAGACGAAAGGGGACTCCGCTTGGAGGCCCGGCGATCCTTCGAGGAGCACCGCCGTGTACGACAACGCCGACGACGGCCACAAGGAGACCGCACACGACCAGGCCGACGAGTGGTCCGCGACCAGGTTTACTCCCGAAGCGACTTCCAGTGGCTAGCTGTCCATGCAGCTCTATGTAGCGCAACGAGACGTTCTCGCTCGGGGGACTGCACCGAGAAGGCATCCATCACACGTCCGAGAACAGCCGGCGTGGGCAAGAAGCGTCCGCTGAGGTAGTCGATCAGCACGTCGGGGTCCACACCGATGGCCCTAGCAAGATCAGTCAGAACCCACCCGTTTCGCGCCTTGGTCAGCGCCATGGCGAAGATCGCCGCTTCCTCTGTTTCCCCTAGCCGCCCTGTGCTCTTAGTCGTTTTCACGGGCTGGGTGGACCCGCTGCTGGAGCGCAGCTCGATGAGCTGATCCTCAACGGCGTTGCGGGCCACGAGCCACTCGCCGATGGCCGTTCTACCGCGAGCATCCCAGGCTGCCACCAGGGCACACAGCGTGTTGGTGGAAGCGAGGCGGGTTCCGTTCAAAGCAGCGTAGATGGCTGTCCTACTCGTTCTCCAAGGCGACGTGAGGGCGATCTGAGTCGGACTGAGCTGCTCAGCTTCATCGGAGCTCCCGGTCCTCGCGATGGCATCCGCCTGCAGGCGGCGCAGTCGAATCGCGAACTGCCCTAACGGATGCTGACGGTCGATGGGCCGACGATGATTTGGCATGCCTCCGCGCCCCTTCCGAAGTCCCAAGTCCCACTTGATCCCGGATGGTTCAAGTCTTGCAGATGGTCAGACGTGCCTGTGCTGCCATGAGAAAGGCCCGCCGGGGGCGTCCAAACACACCGGCGGGCCTTCAGATCTCACCTGTCGAAGGGGACCTAATGACCAACCGTACGCGCATCCGAAAGCCTGCACAGCCCAAGGCGGAGCAGGTGGAAGTGCCCGAGGCGAAGGGGGAACGACTGGCGGGCCAGGCGGTCAATGGAGCATTCGCTGGCGCGGTACGTGCCGTCGTCGATTGGGCGATCCGGGCTCTGACCGACCACTGACTCGCCTCCGAACAGGACTCTGCGCTGATACCACGGGTCGAAGGCGGAGTCCTCTAACCAGGCTGCGAGACTTCGTCAGTGAGCACCATGCGCCGCCCGCTCGGGCACGGGCCAGCCCCCGCCGTTGAGGACCAAGAGCAGCGCACCGTGCGCGGGCGCACGGCTGCCGAGCGGGCAGCCAAGGGGACCGCACCGGCCGTCCCACCCCGGGCCGCTGTCCCAACGGCCCGCCGGGCTCTTGGTACTGGGCGCCTCGCCTGATCCGGCGGCATGGGCAGCATACATGAACACAGGTCAGCCCCTGTTGGTCCCATTGGACCCAACAGGGGCTGACCGCTGCCTGCTCGGTCAGGCGGTCTTGTCGGCGAGCGTGGCCGCCTTCTCCTTGTCGTCGTGCTCGCGGAGCATCCGCATGATGGTGGGCGGGGAAGGGTGCTGGCCCTTCTTGGTGCCGCTGGTGATGACGAGCCGGGCCGACTTGTCGCGCAGGCTTACCCCCTCGGCGCGCAGTTGGAGGGCCATGGCGAGCATGTCGGAGTTGGTCACCGTTGGGCCGCCGATCGTCTTGCCGCGGTTGCGGGCGGACCCGTGGCCCTCCAGGGTGCGGTCGCGGATGTACTCGCGTTCCATGCCGGACAGCGCGGCCAGCACATTGAAGACGACGCCCGAGGGGTCGTGGGAGCCCTGGAGCTCTCACTGTGCTAACGAGCAGGATCGTTCCTTACCGCTAACCACGTCCTGATTGATCCCCGAGGCCGTTGATGGGGCACTAGGCCCGGAGGTATCCCCAGGTAGTCGGGCCGACGATGCCATCGACCCGAATGCCTTCCGCAGTCTGGAAGCGCTTCACGGCGTACTCCGTGGCCGCTCCGAAGTAGCCGTCTACACCGGTAGAGCCCACCGAGTAGCCGTGCCAGATCAGCAGCGCCTGGAGCTCCTTCACCTTCGCACCGGAGTCGCCGCGATCCGTGTAGGCGTTGCTGAGGTCGTAGCCGCAGTACAGCCCGTAGTCGACGGTGCCTCGGCAGCTCACCGCCACCGCGGCCGGCGCTTGGGCGGAGGTGGATGCGGCCAGAGCGGCACTGGCGGAGCCGACCGAGAGCAGAGCCGCGCCCAGTACGGCGGACGAGATGCGCTGACGCAAGTACAAGTCCTTCGAACGGGGCGGGGCAGCCCGCCGCTGGATTGGCTGAGCGCGAACATATCCCTGTACTGGCCATCAAGGCAGAGCGCACCAGGGTGCACGGGGAGCGCACGAAGCCCGGCCAGAAGCATCCGGCGCGAGGGATACAACTTCAGAGAGCCCCGCGGCGTGAAGCAACTGCATGCCTTCGCCGGCCCCGGACCCCCGCTTCCCCGGTACCGCCCGGCGGTCAAGTCGTTGGTGGCACTTGCCGTTCGCGCCGGTCGGCACCGGTGCCTGGGCCTCCTGTGCGGGCTGAGGTCCAGGCACCGGGAGGGGGGCGAGGCAGGGGGCCAGCCGCGGGTGGGCGGCCTCGGTACTAGCGGGCTCGCGTATTCAACCGTCGCCAGTTCTCCACGGTGACCATCCCGATGGCACCGCTCGGTAATCCTCGAATGCGACCGGCGAGGGCTCCCTCTACAGCTGGGGAAGGGTGAGGGCCGATTGCCCGGCACGCAGTTCGTCTGGGGACTAAAGACTACGCGGATGATGCTCACCGTGGCAGGGCTTTCGTGCGACGGTGCCGGGGCGGCGGACGCGAGCGGTACCGGACCAGGAGGCAACCGCCCGAGCTGCGACGGCAACACCGATTCACTATCCTGAAATAGGGCGCACATTGCAAGTGCCGCGGCTTCTTCCCTCCGGCGGTGTTCGATTAGCGCAGCCTACTTCCCGTCCCAGTTGGGATTCACGCGTCAGGAGTCATCGTGGTGACCCGAGTTTGGTATCCGTTCTCCATTTTTGACGTTTCCACCCGAGGCGACAGTCGCTTTAAGACTGTTCACTTGCCTCAGCTCGCTGACGTCTCAACACGAGAAGACACCGGTAAATCACATGTATGGCTGGCCGCTAAGGACGGAACACTCTGGGCATATGGGGGCCCACCTTGGGGTGCTACCGAGGGGGGGCAAGTACCCATCCCTGCCCCCATTGCTCGAATGGCCGTAGCCCTTAACGACACGCTTTACGCCGTCACCGCTGATGGGCGACTTTGGGGGAGATCCTCGAACGGCGATTGGAAGAGGGCAACGGTTACGGCTGGCATCGAGCCAATAAGTGACGTTGCTGTCCATCAGGGGGCTGTATACGTCCTTGGTCATGCGGATGGGGCGATCTACAAGACAACAAACGGCCGCGACTGGAGGTGGGCGGGCTTCGCCATAGCGCCATTGAAACGACTGGCTGGACGCAACAACGGCGGGATGTGGGGAATTTCCAAAGATGGATATCTCTGGCCGGCAAGTGGCACCGACGCCTTCGGAGCGGCAGCAAGCATGCCCGGGGTCACGTTTGACGAGATATCGGTCAGTGTGGAAGGGGTGGCATGGCTTGTTGGGAGCGACGGATCGCTGTGGACCACCACCGACGGCGCAACGTACCTCAAGCAGGGTGACGGGTTCAGTAGTGTTGCTGCCGGGCGATACCAACTCATCTGGGCCGTGAAGAAGGAGGGCACCTTGTGGTGTTATACGCCAGAGATTTCTGGGCCTCCGCCCCCATCTCCGCCTCCGCCTGCATCTCCGCCTCCACCTCCGCCTCCAACCCCTGAAACCGTCCGGCCATCCATACGTGTATCCACTAGCGGATCTGGCGAGAGCACTGTATTCAGGGTGGAAGGAGGCGACTTCTTGAAAAGTGTAGATGTCACCATTCGCGCGGTACGCTTTGGTGAAGACGGCAGCCACTATCCGTACTGGTGGCTCACAAGGTCATCGGTTGGAGGAGGGATAGATTTCTCCATCCCAATCCCGTGCGCGAGCGGAATCGTGATTCACTTCTCTGCCAATGATGGACGCAACGATCCTGACGATAGGACTAATAGGTTCTGGAGCAACACAGTTCCTGCCGGATGCCCGTAGCCGTCGGGTCCTGGGCCATCGGCCGATGGCAGCGGTCAGCGGGGTTCCTCGTACTCATGGACCAGGTCTCTGTACTCCAAGTCGTGCACCACATCGCCGGCACCTGGTAGCAGGCGTCACAAAAAGCTTCACCGGCCTTGGTACTGGTGGGCTCGGCATCCTGTCGAGACGCTGGCGGTGGGGTGAAAGGTACCGCTGTTCCGTTGTTCCCCGAGGCCGAGGCCGAGGCCGTCGAGTCGCTGCGGTATCGGTGCGGCGGGCCGTGGCAGGCCGGCCCGATCTAGGATGATCTGGGCTTAGCGGTGGCGAGCGCGATCCACTGTCGCAGGGCCTCGGCAGCGGCCTGGTCCCGGGTGGGGTGTGCGGGCAGTGTGGAGGAGTGGATGGAGCCTGCGGCCCAGCCGTTCCATCCGGAGCGGCGTCCGGCCTTGTAGGCGGGCTCGACGTGGCCGAGGACAGTGCCGCTTTCGGTTACGACCTCGTAGTGGCGGGTCTCGCGGTCCCGGAGTACGAGGTGTGCGCCGGCAATGAACTCGCGGGCCTTCTTCTGGGACATCGGCCGCTTCGGCTCGGCGAATTCGGTCATCGGGCGCTCACCTCCGGCGCGCCCGAGCCGGCGGCTTCGCGCAGGGTGGCGACGCTGATCCGGAAGGTGTCGTGCTGGGAGCCGTCCTCGGTGATCTTCAGCAGGGCCGTACGTGTGTGCTCGGGGCGGTCGTACAGGGTCTGGGGGCGCTCGGGGTCGGGGTGGGGGAGCACGGCGAAGGCCAGGGCTTGGGCGAAGACGTCCGGGCCGGTGCCGCCGTAGCCCCAGGTGATGTCGTCGAAGGTGTAGCGGGGGTCGGTGGGCAGGATGTCGCAGCGGCCGTCCGGCAGCAGGACGAAGGCGGTCATGTTGCCAGGGGTCGCCAGGATCTCGGCGTTGTCGGGGTACGGCGTGCTCGGCAGCGCCCTGGGGCGTTCGAGGGCAAGGGCGCCGGTGGTGGGGTTGTGCAGGACCATGCGGCCGTACGGGTCGTAGCCGGTGCGGAGGTCTTCGCGGTCCTTCTCCCAGACGTGGCCGAGGAGGGCGGCTTTGCGGTGGGCGTCGCCGGCCGCGGGTCCCCACCAGGAGATGGTGGCGAGGTAGGCGTGTTCGGCGTCGCCAAGCGTGGAGACGGCGTGCGGCGAGGGGCCGGGGTCGTCGATGAGGGAGGGGTCCAGCAGGTGGCGGACGCTGACGAGTTCCGGTTCCGCGGCGGCGAGGGCTTGGAGCAGGGCCGGGTCCGTGTGCTCGCTGTTGGTCTCGGCCTGGTCGGACAGTGCGGAGGCGAGCGTGCGCACGGTGGTCAGGGCGCGGTAGACCGCGCCTGCGGACAGCTGGTCATCGGGCATGTCGGCGTAGCGCGCGAGGAGGGCGCCTTCGGCCTGGCTCGGCTGGTGGAACTGCCGCTCGGCCAGGGTTGAGCCCGGGTCCTGGGTGGCGCTCAGGCGCTGGTAGTCCTCGGCGGCGCCGAGCGCGTCGGGTACGAGGACGCGTACGGCGATGCCGAGGGCTTCGGCGGTGCGGGCGGCATCGGCGTGGCCTTCCGCGACCAGCAGGGGGAGGGCGGGGAGACCGGGGCGGTCCTCGGCTCCGCCGAGCAGGGCCTGGCGGTAGCTGTGCAGCGAGGTCATGTGGAGGAGCTGGGTGCGCAGCTGGCGGGGGTCGAAGTCGACGACGGCGGGGCGCTGTCCGGCCGCGAGCGCCGTGACGACGGCGGCCGTGTAGGTGCCGGGCGGGTAGTCGAGGTCCGGCTCGCTGCCCAGGACGCGGGTGAAGTCGGTGCGCTCGACCTTCTGCCAGACCGGCTGCTCGAACTCGCCGGTCCACGCGTCACGGCTGCCGCGACGCAGCAGGGTGTCGAGCAGTCCGCCGGATCCGCCAGCGCGGGGGAAGGCGAAGGAGACGTAGTCGATGCTCAGGTCCGGGCGGGGGAAGCCGCGGGGCCAGAAGTCGAACCACCAGGCGGTGCGGGCCTCGCCGACGCTGAGGTACTGGGCGGCGATGCTGCGGGCCACGGTCTCGGCGGAGTTGACGATGATGCCGTGCGATTCGGCGATGGCTCCGTAGAGCACGACCGTGCGCCGGGTTCCGGCGACGGGGCCGCGCCAGATCCGTACATGCACGCGGGGCGCCTCGGCGAACCAGACGCCGGGCACCGTGAGGACCTCGTCGACGTCCAGCCGCAGCGGTGCGTCCGGGACTGGGATCTTCTCCCAGTTCGGGGTGGCCAGCCGCCCGTCGGCCGGGTCGTTGCCGGCCAGCGCGAGTTCGATGTCGGCGGCCCGCCACAGGCGGGTGTTGCCGGAGCGGCCGAGCGGCTGAGGCAGCTGGCCGTTGTCCACGAGCTGGTCGACGCGCTGGCGGCTCACCCCGAGCCGCTTGGCGATCTGGGGACTGGTGTAGAACTCGTCCAGACTCAGGTCACCCCCTCCTTCCTGACTCTCGGCGCAAGCGAACACCGAACTGAATACCTGTCAGGCAATACCCCGTCCCACGACCACTTGCAGTACCGCAAGGGCATTCCGAGAGTGATTGCATTGATGCACTTCACGCGGCCGCCGAGATGCACATAGGCAAGACACTGATGGACGCCCGTTCAGACGACTTAGGCAAATACACAGGATAATTATTGCAATCAGGTGAATCACCCGACATGCCGGGCTCAGAGGTTGCCCGCTCGCCCCGGTCGACGCTCTCGACTTTCCGGCGCGACCCCCGAGCCCTGTGGCCGGAGCACGCGCGCAAGTTGTACGACTACCTCGTCGCCATCTACGGCGGGGACGACCTCCTGCCGACGCTTGCCGCGGCCTGGATCGCTCACCAGCGGTCGGCCAACACGCAGAAGTCCTACGCCCGAGGCTTCCGCGTCTTCGAGGAGTTCGCCCGGAACCATGGCGAGCACCCGATGGCCGTGAAGTTCGTCCTCGCCGACACCTTCCGGATGTACCTGGAGACCACTCCGACGTGGGTCCGGGTCAAGGGCGGCTGGCGGGGGGAGATGGCCCGTACCGGCAAGCCGTACGCGGATGCCTCGCGGAAGAACGCCCTGTCCGCGGCCTCCAGCTTCTTCGTCTACCTCGACAAGGTCAGCGACGACGGGGTGAAGAACCCGTTCGACGCGGTCCAGCGGCCCTACATCGACCCCACCTATTCGCCCACGCCCGGGTACACCGAGGCGGAGTGGGCCCGCTTCGTGGCCGTCGCCCGCGACGAGCACCGCGTCGCGGCCTACCGCAAGCGCGCGTACGCCCTGCTGCTGATGCTCTACACGTGCTGCCTGCGCATCGACTCCCTCCTCAACGCCCGCGTGGAAGACCTCGGCTACGACAAGGGTCACCGCGTGCTGCTCCTGGAGAAGGTCAAGGGCGGCGGCCGGAAGAAGAAGCCGATCCCGCCGGCGGCGTGGGACGCGCTGATGGAGTACCTCGACGGCCGTACCACCGGCTGGCTGTTCTGCACTGCCACCGGCGGCCAGCTAGACGAACCGGCCGTCTGGCGACTCCTCCAGTCACTGGCCAAGCGCGCTGGGCTCCCGCTGCGTGGGCCGCACGGCGTGAAGGGTGACGCCGTCACCCATGCCCTGGCGAAGCCGGACGCCCGGCCGGACAAGGTGCAGCAGTGGGCTGACCACAAGGACCCCCGCACGACCCAGCTTTACAACCGACGCCGGGAACTCCTCGACGACAGCCCCGGCTACGGCCTCGGCGCCGATCTCGCCGGCGCACTGGCGCGCGACACCAACTGAGCCCCGCATCGCCTCCTCGGACAACGCGCTGAGGCGGCGGGTGGCGCGGGTGGCCCTGCCGGGCCGGCCGGCTGCCGCCGCGGCGTCCCGGCGCTGTGCGCTCTCGCCCCGCGGGCGCGTTCCAACGGACACCGTGACACATTTCGATTCCATCGAACCGGTACCGCCGAAGAAATTCTGCGGGACCGTGAATTTCTCCGCTTTCGACTGTTCCGGCATCCCGATGTTGGATATCGTTCCTCGTGTTAAACCCTTGGGGTAGCGCTGCTGTGCTGTCTTTCGGGGCGCCGTCGACGCGGCGTGCCGAAAGCCCGCGACTTGTGGGCCTACCCGAGGGAAAGGAGGGGTGCCGTGAGGAACCCCGATGAGGAGGACAGCGGCTCGCCGCGCCGCTACCGGCTGCGGCGAGTGGGAGCTCGGATCCGGCTGTCGGCACGTCGTGCCGTGCCGGTGGTGGCCCTGCTGTACTACTCTGTGCGGCTCGTCCGCACGCTCCTGGGGTAGCCGACCGGACGTGGTAGAGACACGTCCGGGCGGCTGGTCCCGGGTGGGCCCGTCGCGGTGAAGGTTCCGCGGCGGGTCTTTGACGTGCACGTTTGCAGCGCCGCAGTCCGGATGTTTCGTGAGTTACGTGACACACGATACTGCACCACCCCACCCTAGTACACAGATCTATGCGCTACTTAGATGCGGAATTACCGCCGGACTGCTTCCGGTAAATCAGGCGGCATTGGAGTCGCCGACAGTGCACGGAATGCTGCGATCATTAGACGGCGCACCAAGCTGAAACTGGTCCGTGAGTGGTCGGATCTGGCCCGCATGCCACATACCAATTTTCGTATGCGGCCTGCCACAGCCGCCGGGGTGGAGCCGCGCACGGGCGCGGCCCGCCTGAGCAGCCCTGAACGTTTAAGGGATGGTGGGGACCGCGGGCGCGTGAAGGGGGATGCGAAGCGCTGGCGGCGGGCCGCTTGCTCAGCCCGAGGGCGTTGCCGAACGGGCCCACGACAGCCCTGTCCATGGGCCCGCGGCCGACGTCGCCTAGGCGCCGGCCGACGGAACCGACTGAACCCTCCGCCTGGTCTGGCAGCCCGGATCTGCGATAAAAGCGCAGCTCAGAGTTTTGCTGCATGGCACTCCACGTTGCGCCCGTACTGGGCTCGCCGCTGTCACGCGAACGTGTGCAGCAACCGGCCGACGACGAGTGTGAAATCCCGCCAATGTTCTCCCCGGTCTAGACGGGGCGCCTCGAGCGGCGGCATGCTCAGTGGAGACCTGGGAGAACCGGGCATGAATCCCTCGGAAGGCTTCATGGAGATCATCATCAGGGGTGCGAGCGAGGAGTTCGCCGAGAAGCTCGTCGCGCTGGCTGCGCAGCACCATGCGGAGCTGTCCATCAGCACCGTCCGCCCGGGCTGGACCGTCGACCGCGCCGAGCGCTACCTCCGGGACCTGACCGCCGGCTCGCGGCGGATGGCCGAGATGGTCATTGTCGACGGCGACGGCTACCTCGACGCCGACCACCTCCGCTGGGTGATCGGCAAGCTCAACGGCCCGTCCAACGGCTTGACCCGGGCCGTCCCGCGCGGCGTGCGCAAGGGCTGGTGGCCGGAGGGCACCCCGGCGCCCATCACCCCCGTCTCCGACCCCAACAACCCGTCCTGGCACCAGAACATCGCCTACCGGATGGACCAGGAGCTCCTCCCCGTCTTCCGCGAGGCGCTCACCCGCATCGCGGAGGGCAAGCAGGCCGACGGTGAGGAGGAGCAGCCGTGACCGTGTCTGATGCCCTGCCCGAGATCCGCTTCGCCGTCGTCACCGACCCGGACCGACGGCACGCCTTCTTCTGGGCGGCCCCTGCCGAGTCCTTCGACGGTCTGCTGGCCGCCTGGAACCGCGAGGACGACCTGACCGCGGCGCCGTTCGAGTTCACCGACCCGCAGCTCGTCGCGGAGACGCGGGCTTGGGTCGCCGAGACCCAGCGGGAGACCGGCCGCCCCGCGACCGTGATGGTCTGCTCGATCGAGAACGGCCAGTGGGTGAACTGGAACCTCGCCGGCCTTCCCCACCCGCTCCTCCCCACCTTCTGACGAGAGGTCACCGTGAGCACACCCGGCAACGGCATCTCCATCACGCACGCGCTGGAGCCGCACGACTGGTCGAACGAGGAGACGGCTGCCTACGAGGCGGCGATCGAGGCGGTGAACGGCGCGGTCGGCGCCTACAGCGCCCGCATCGCCGCCGAGGAGGCCAAGCCCCATCCGGACCCGGCGGTCATCCAGGAGGCCCGCGCGGCCCAGACCCGGCTCGCCCGCGAGCGCGAGGCGCTGTGCTCCAGCGATCGGAAGCAGATCGCCGAGGCCCGGCAGCACTACGCGCAGCTCGCCCGCGAGGTCCGGGACGGCGCCGCGTGATCGACCCGGCCGAAGTCGCTCGGCACCGGTTACCGGAAGCGGAGAACCGGCGGATCTTCCGCGAGCGGATTGTCCCCGACCTCCTCGCCGGACGTGCGCCTCAGCAGGCCCCCACCGTGGTCTTCCTCGTCGGCCAGCCCGGCGCCGGCAAGAGCCGGGTGACCGAGATGGTCGCGTCCGCCCTCGCCCAGCACGGCGGATTCGCGGACATCGACAGCGACCTCTACAAGCCCTACCACCCGGCCTACGACGAGCTGATGGCACGGGACGACACCCTCATGGCCGCCTACACCCGGGCCGACGGCCGGGCGTGGATGGCGCAGGCCGAGGCGTACGTCCGCGCCCACGGGCTCCACTCGATCATCCAGGAGACCTCGCAGAACGCCCAGGCCGTGGAGGACAAGATGCGGCCTACCGGCAGGCCGGCGCCCGGGTCGAGGGTCTGTTCATGGGCGTGCCGAAGGCGCTGAGCGACCAGGGCATCGTCAACCGGTACTTCGAGCAGCTCGCCGACCGGGGCCAGGGCCGGCTGACCGTCCAGGCCAACGCCGACGAGTCCTTCGCAGGCATCCTCGACCTGGCCGAATGCGTCGACCGGGGCACCCTGGTCGACATGGCGAGCGTCTACCGCCGCGGCGAGAGCAAGCCCCGCTACACCAACACCCCCGACGGCTCCGGACAGTGGACCGCGCCCCCAGCCCTTCGCGAGAGTATCGAGACCGAACGCATCCGCCGCCTCACACCGACCGAAGGCAAGGCCTTCGTCGACACCCAGCTGCGGCTGCGCGAGACCAGCCGCGGCCTCGGCGCCGAGTGGCCGCAGCGGCTGGCCCGGATCGAGCAGAACGCGCTCCCGATCCTGCTCCCTGCCGACGTCCAGCGCCTCACCCCGGCGGCACGCCCCTCCGCTGCGGCGGCACGCCCCTCCGCTGCGGCGGCCCGGTCCCGCAGCACCACCACCGCCCGGAAGCCGGACGGACCGACGCGCGGCCCCGCCCAGGACCCCGGCCGCCCGCAGGCGCCGGGCCGCGAGGCACCGCGCCGGCGGCCGCGCAGGTAGCACGCTTCAGCTGGGGCGCTGGACGAAAAGCCGCGCCGGGGCTCCCCGTCCCGTACGACCTCGCCGGCGCGTTGACGCCCGAGGCCGACTAAGCGACGGAGAGCCCGGCACCTGGCCTACGGCGATCACCCGAGCTCAGGCAGCTCCTCGGTGCGGTGACAGTCCCCGCCATGGCCCTGCGGCCCCCTCGCCGGGGCCTGTCCAACGCGTCGGCCTGATCACGATCGGCCGTGCGAGCGCCACTACCCGGCGAGTGCGCCGCGCAACTGTTCCAGGCCAGTGAGCAATGCCGGGTCCACTGGGGGTGCCCCGTCGGCAGCGAGCTGCTGGCACACTCGGAGCATGGATCCGTCAGCACACGCCGGGCCCACCATGGCGACGCCTCCGCCGTCGGGCAGCTCCACCATGAACGATGCGCAGTTGTCGAACACGGGACGGCCGCACGTTGAGCAGAGGTGGAAGCCCATCACCCGCTCCGGCTGCGGTTCTTCCACGTTGAACCGCCCCGGGTTCGGTAGAGATCTCAGATTGTGGTTGTGACCTGGGGTTTCGTGGTTGTCAGGTAGTAGTTGGTCTCGTACTCGACGGGCGGGACGTGGCCTATCTCACCGTGCAGGCGTCGGTGGCAGTACCAGTCGACCCACTCGGCGGTGGCCAGCTCGACCTGGGAAAGCCCCTTCCAGGGCCGCTGTGGCTTGATCAGCTCGGTTTTGAACAGGCCGATCGTGCTCTCCATCAGAGCGTTGTCGTACGCGTCGCCGACGGAGCCGATCGAGGCCGCGATACCGGCCGCATCCAGGTGTTCGGCCAGCTTGAAACTGGTGTATTGGCTGCCCGCATCGTTGTGATGTATCAACTCGCCGCGAACGTGGGGGTGTTCATCGCGGTCGCGCTGCCACAGCGCCATCTCCAGAGCGTCCAGGACGAGCTGGGTCTCCTTCGACGTGGCGGCGGACCAGCCGACGATACGGCGGGAGAAGGTGTCCACGACGAAAGCGACGTAGACGACGCCGGCCCAGGTCGCCACGTACGTGAAATCCGCGACCCAGCAGCGGTTCGGCGCGGTGGCGACGAAGTCGCGGTCCACCCGGTCCGGTGCCCACTCGGCCTGCTGGTCCGGGATCGTGGTGATGACCTTCTTGCCGCGGACGGCGCCGGCGATGCCCAGCTCGCGCATCAGGCACTCGACGGTGCAGCGGGCCACCGCGTGACCCTGCCGGTTCAGCTCCCGCCAGACCTTCCGGGCCCCGTAGACGCGGTAGTTGTCGGTGTGGACCTGGCGGATCAGCTCCTTGAGTTCCGTGTCCCGCACGGTACGGGCTGACGGAGCGGCTAGTCGTTTCTTGTGGGCGTAGTAGGTGGAAGGGGCGATCTTGCAGTCGTGCCCGGTGAGCGTCCTGCAGATCGGCTCGACGCCGCCGAAGCGGTCCCGGTGCTCGTCGATGAACGCTACGAGCGCGTGTGTGGCCGGTCGAGCTCGGCCGCGAAGAAACTCGCAGCCGCCTTGAGGATCTCGTTTGCCCGCTTCAGCTCGGCGATCTCCTTCCTCATCGCCTTGATCTGGGCCGATTCCTCCGTCGTCGTCCCCGGACGCGTCCCCGCATCGCCCTCATGCTGCTTCAGCCAGTTCCGCAGCGTCTCGCGGGAACCGATGCCGAGCTTGTCCGTGACCGCCTGCAGGGCGGCCGTCTCGTTCGGGTAGTCGCCGCGCACCTCGGCGACCATGCGCACCGCACGACGGCGGAGCTCAAGCGGGTAACGGGAAGGTCGTGCCATGACCCGATCCTTTCATGAAATCGAGTCTCCATTCGAGCCGGGGCGGTTCAACCGGCGACCTGCCCGCACCGCCTGTCGACAACATCGCGAAGCTGCGGCCACGCCCGGCCCGTATCCTGCCCGACGCATGAGCCCCGCCTACAAGACACCCGAAGAGCGTGATCGCTGGCACAAACGGACCTGCGCCCGCTGCGAACGGCACGGCTGGTTCGCCGCCCGCTGGCCCGATGGTCACGTCTGCCGCACCTGCCACGACAAGGCCCTGCGCGTCCGTGGTCAGTGTCCAGCCTGCGGCGACGAGCCTGTCCTGCCCGGTCTACGGCCCGACGACGGGGCTCTGATCTGCCCGGACTGCGCGGGCTTCGTGATGTCCTACCGCTGCTCCCGTTGCGAGCGGGAGGGCAAGCTGCACGGCGGCCGGCTCTGCACCCGCTGCACCCTCACCGACAGACTCGGTGAACTCCTCGACGACGGCACCGGCCGCATCCGGCCCGCGCTCCTCCCACTCGCCGAGTCGCTCCTCAACGCAGACAACCCGGTATCCATCCTGAACGGGCTCCACATGCGCAAGGGCAAGATCAGCGCCCCTGACGACCTGCTGCGGCGTCTGGGGCGGGGCGAGATCGAGCTGACCCATGAGGCGTTTCACACTCTCCAGCCCTGGCGGGCCGCCGCCCACCTGCGCGAACTCCTCATGGCCTGCGGTGTCCTCCCCGCCGTCGACAAGCGGCTCTGCCTGTTCGAGAGCTGGCTGGTCGGCCACCTCGCCGCTATCACCGAGCCCGAACATGCCCAGATCATCCGCCGGTTCGCGACCTGGAACGTCCTGTCGAAACTCCGGACTGCCGCCGGCCGCAGACCTCTCACACCGGGCAGCCAGACATATGCCACGGGCCAGGTCAAGCACGCGACAGCCTTCCTGAACTGGCTCAGAGTTCACGATCTGACCCTCACCACATGCCGTCAGGCCGACATCGACCGCTGGCACGTCGAACACAACGAGCACAACCGGAGCACCGTCCAGCCCTTCCTGCTGTGGTGCCAGACCACCAAACTCACCCGACGCTTCCGGCTGCCGCCTCCGCAGGCCCGCCGGGCGGCCCCGCTCTCTCACCGCGACCGCCTGAGCCTCCTCGGCCGGCTTCTCACCGACGACAGCCTGCCGCTGCGGAGCCGAGTCGCCGCGATCATCATCCTGCTCTACGCGGAGCCTTGCAGCCGTGTCGTCCGCCTGACCATCGACGACGTCGCCCACGACAACGGCCAGGTCCTGCTTCGTCTCGGCGAACCCGCCTCTCCGGTACCCGCGCCGTTCGCCGAACTGCTCCTGATCTGGATCAACAACCGCGACAACATGAACACCGCGACCAATCGAGAATCCCGCTGGCTCTTCCCTGGCCGTCGCGCCGGCCAGCCGCTACACCCCAACGGCCTCTCCGGCCAGCTCAACAACCTCGGCATTCCCACAACCGCCGCCCGGACCGCAGCGATCCGCCAGCAAGTCCTGGGGATGCCCGCCCCGGTCGTCGCGGACGCTCTCGGCTACCACAACAAGACCACCACTCGCCTGCTCAACGAGACCGGCGGAACGTGGAGCCGATACGCCGCTGGAGATCACACACGATCACCAGCAGGCTAGGGATGGCCTTGCTCTAGCGGAGGCGGGCGAGCAAGTGGGCGTCGAGGAATCCCCGCTCAGAGGCCGGGTCGTGGAGCAGCCGGGCGAACGGGACGAGCCCGGCCAGGGCCAGCAGCTCGGCGAACCGGTCCGCCGGCCAGCTATAGGCGGGCGTGACCTTGTGGTCGAAGCGGACCGGCTCGGGCCCGTCGGTCGCGAAGAACGAGGCCAGGAGCAGGCCCCCTGGTGCCAGGACACGTGCCTGCTCGGCGAGCAGCGCGGGTAGTTCCCCAGGAGGGGTGTGGATCATTGAGTAATGGGCCAGCACGCCCCCGAGCGCGCCGTCCTCGACTGGCAGGGCCTCCATCCGCGCCTCGTCGAACTGCAGCGCCGGATGGGCCCGCCGGGCGTGGTCGACCATGGCTGGGGAGAGGTCAAGCCCGAAGGCGTCCAGGCCCAGGTCATGCAGCATGGCCGTCAGATGTCCGGGCCCGCAGCCGACATCGGCTGCCCGCAGGTTCCCCGTCCCCCGCACCAGCTCGGCAAAGATGCCGATCATGTTCCGCGAGAACGGCTGCGTCTCCAGCCGATCAGCGAACATCGACGCATACAGCTCGACGACCCCGTTGTAGGCCGCCCTGGTCTCGTCCTGGTGCTCCACCACGCGAATGAAGTTAACACCCGTCGTCCGCAGCCGTCCTCCCGCCCCGTACCGAATCCCGCACCTTCGCGGCGGACGCTCTCGGCTACCACGACAAGACCACCAACCGGCTCCGCAACGAGGCCGGTGGGACCTGGAGCCGATACGCCACTGGCGACCTCAGTCGGTCACCAGATGGCTGGGTTCCTCGGGGAACCGGCGACAGTTGATTACGAGAGCCCACCAGTATCAGACCCCTGGTCACGGCTGCCCGTCCCGGGTGGGCAGCCCCGTCAGGCGGCCGTCCACGACACCAGCTCCCTCGCGCCGGGCCCGCTCCGACAGCCCGCCCAGTTCCCTGGGCGTGAGGCCCGCCAGGGCACGGACATCGCGGTTGAGATGCGCCTGATCGTAGTAGCCGCAGGCTGCGGAGAGTTCGCCCAGCGAGCGAAAGGAGCCCGGCGGCATGGTCAGGACGCGCTGGAAGCGCAGCACCCGGATCGCGGACTGCGGCGGCAGCCCGATCTGCTCCCGGAACAACGCCTGCAGACGCCTGCGTCCGCGGCCGGTCTCCGCGACCAGGTCCCGCAGGTGCATCCCACCGTGACGTGCGCGCAGCCTGTGCCACGCCTCCGCGACCACCGGCGACGGTGACGGACCGGCCGTCAGCCGCCGGCACAGTGCCTCGTCCAGGATCGTCCAGCGGGTGCCCCAGTCCGGGGCGAGGGCCAGACGCTCCGTCAGCGCCGACGTCCACCGGACGCCCAGCACGTCTTCGGCCGCGACCTGTGTTTCGGACAGCCCGGCGAGCGGCACACCGAGACACGCGTAGGCGCCCAGCGGTGTGAAATCCACCTCGACCGCATGTCCGGTCCCCGGGTAGGCGCCCAGGACGGCCGAGGTCCGCAGCCCCACCAGGACCGAGTGCCATACACCGTTCCCCAGCGCCCCGTTGGTCCCTGCCGCACGCAGGTGCACCGGCTCGCCCCAGCCGAGTATCAGGGTCACGGTGGCGGCCGGCACGTTGAGCCGGGCGAGCCCGCCCCCTGGGGTCCGGTACCCCCGGAACTTCACCACCCGGCCGCGCAAACAGGCCGGAGCAGGCCGCTCGACACTTCCCATCTCATCGGCCCCCGTCACCCGCGTCCCCCCCCTGCCCAGGCAGCGCACAACCCGAACCGACCAGCCCGGCAACGAGGTGCGCGTTCGTACAAGACGGGCGACCGGACCCCACGGCAGTCTGGAGCGACGACGCGCCGCCGGTGAAGGCGAGGACAAGCCAAGAGACGGGCAGGGCCGTGACCCGCCGATGGCCGGAGCGCGTGCCATGGACGAGGACGAGGGGAAATAGCATGACCACTCCGTTACTCCGCACGCACCGCAAGGCGGCCCTGGCCGCGGCCGGCGCGCTCCTGCTGAGCGGGCTCGCCGTCGCCCCCGCAGCAGCAGCGTCGGGGCCGGCCGGCACGACGTCCGGGTGCGCCACGCTCGCGAGTCAGGGCTATGGCTGGGCCCACATCAAGAACTCCTGCGGCTGGCGCATCACGGCGACCGTGTCCGTCGACTGGGCGTGGGACCCGACCTGCATCCCGATCAACGCGGGCCGTACGGCGACGATCCACTGGGACGGCGCGAACGGCCGCGCCGACTACGCCTACGAGTGCTGACGCGCGGCTCCCGCTCCTCACTGCGCTGACCGCCGTGCGTCCGGTCGCGGACCGGACGCACGGCGGCTCCCGGTACAGGCCGGGAGCCGGGGTCGGGTCCGTCAATCGAACGGTGTAACCAGGGTGTTCGAGGTTGCTGACGTGCTGCGGAGAGGCGGCCGTCGAAGGTGATGTCGAAGGCGTTCAGGGCGGTCTTCCAGCGCATGGTCTAGCGGGCCTGGCCCTTCCCGGTGGGGTCGAGGGACATGATCGCCATGTAGACGCATTTCAAGGCGGCGGTCTCGTTCGGGAAGTGCCCGCGGGCCTTGACCGCCCGCCGGATCCTGGCGTTCACGGACTCGATCGCGTTCGTGGTGCAGACGATGCGGCGGATCTCGGTGTCGAACCGCAGGAAGGGGGTGAACTTCTCCCAGGCGTTCTCCCAGAGCCGGACGATCGCCGGATACTTCCTGCCCCAGGCGTCGGCGAACTCCGCAAACCGCTCGAATGCGGCCTCTTCGGTCGCGGCGGTGTAGACCGGCTTGCCAGGGCGACGTAGACAGGTTGGCGACGGCTCCGTCACGGATCTTCACGTGGATCGCATCGATGAACACCACCGGATAGCGGCTTGAGTTCTATCGGTGGTTGCGAACGCCTCAGACGGAAGGTGTTCGGATGCCGAAGTACGCCCCCAACAAGATGCCGACCTTCGTGAAGAAGAGGTACTTTGAGCTGCTGAGAGGGGGATACAAGGGTGTCAATCCCCTCGGACTGTGGAGATCTTCTAAGCGGCCAGCTCCAAGGCGGAGCTGGCCCGGTGGTCGTGCTCGTAGTCGATCGGACTCTGGTAGCCGCACACGCTGTGTAGTCGTCGGGTGTTGTAGAAGCTGGTGATCCAGGTCACGATCCTCAGCCGGGCCTCGGTGCGAGTGGCGAACGTGTGGCGGTATACGTACTCGACCTTGAGCACGCTGTTGAACGCCTCGCTGACGGCATTGTCGAAACACGACCCGACGCGACCCATGGACTGCGTCACACCCAGGCGCCGGCAGGCCCGCTGGAAGCGCCTGGACTGGTACTCGCTGCCCCTGTCGCTGTGGAAGATCACGCCCCGGACGTCGCCGCCCCGGGTGGCCGCGGCCATGTTCAAGGACGCGACGACCAGCTCCGCGTCGTGACGCTCGCCCATCGCGTAGCCGAGCAGACGGCGCGAGAACAGATCGATGACGGTGGCCAGGTAGAGCTTGCCCTCACCGGTGGTGATCTCGGTCATGTCGCCGCACCACACCTGGTCCGGAGCGTCCGCGGTGAAGTCCCGCCGCAGGAAGTCCGGGGCCGCCGGCCGTTTGCCGGGCCGGGTCAGCCCCCGCCGGTGGCGGACCCTCCGTCCCGCCAGTCCGAGTTCGGCCATCAGACGGGCGACGGTGTTCACCGAGACCCGCCAGCCCGCGCGGACCAGAAGAAGCCAGACCTTCGGGGAACCGTAGGTGCCGCCCGAGTCCTCGAAGATTCCCGTGATCGCTTCGGCCAGCCGTCCCCGCCGGATCTCACGCGCGGTAGTGGGCTTGTCGCGCCACTTGTAGAACCAGGACTCCGATACCCCCACAACCTGGCAGGCCAGCCGGTGCGGGACGCGGTGCTCGGTCCTCTGGTTACCGATGAGCTCGGCCAGGGTGGCCGGGTCCGTGCCGGTCACTTCACCCAGAGGACCATGCATCGCTTGAGGACATCGCGCTCCATCTCCAGCTCGCGTATCCGCTTGTTCTTCTCCGACATCTCCCGCCGCAGCCGCTCCAGCTCGGCACGCTCGGCCTCGCGCATCCGTCCACCTTGCGCGGGCTTGGCCGGCCGGTCGGACGACGCCGACCCGTTACGCCGCCACCGCGACACCCAGCTGTGCAGCGTGCCGGAGTGCACGCCGAGCTCGTCGCGACCTCCGGGATCGGCCTGCCCCTCTCGATCACTATGCGTACAGCACCCTCACGGAACTCAGGCGTATACGTCCGTTGCTTGGACCCCATGAACACCAACTTCCCCTGCAATCACGGACTCCACGCTACGAGGGGAGGGACACGCCGACGGACTACTCTGGCTCGACAGCCTCCGCCCGACGCGTCGACCCAACGACTCGTGCGGTTGGCCAAGATCCGCTGGCGGGTCGAGCACGACTACCGCGAGATGAAGCACGGCCTGGGCCTCGCTCACTTCGAACGCCGCACATGGCGCGGCTGGCACCACCACGGCACCCGCGTCACCGCCGCCCACGCCTTCCTCACCCTCCGACGCCTCGCAACCCGTACGTCAAGGGCGGCCGAGTGCACACGACGCGGATGCCGCTGGTCCGCAGTGGCGTACTTCGGCGCGGTCGGGTGGGGCCGTCTGCGCGTCCTCTATACGAGAGCAGGCGTCAAAGAGCAGGCAGTGAGCCGCTCCCAGGCGGCGGTGAGATGGGCGTCAGTGAACATGCGTTGCTTGCGAGGAGTCCACTGCTTCACGTAGGCGGCTGTCTCGGCAAACGTCGCGCCATGGGACGCCAAGGCCTGGGACGCGAACAGGAGCGTGCCAAGGAGCTCCATGCCGTACGGGTGCTCGTAGCCATCAACCAAATGTTCGAGACGCTGCAAGGCGGTCTGGAAATCCGCATCGCCTCGGAGGAGCTGTGCACCGCTTGCCACCGCCTCGGGCTCAGGGACAAGCGGAGCGGACGCTCCTATGGTGCCGTCCCCGTATCCGCTGATGTAGTGGCCTTCCAGCGACGCAACGGCCCGGTCCAGGTCAGGCGAGTAGGGGCCGTAGTGCCCCTTGCTGAAGCGCAGCCCGAGACTGAATCCGACGCACTGGAGCAAGTAAACGAGCTTGTGGGCTTCGAGGAGGGTTGCCCGGCGGTCCACGATGAATCCGGACGCCAAGCCGCGTGAGATGTAGCAGTCCAGAGCAACGAGGAAGGCTGCTCGCTCGCGGTTGAGTTCCGGAGCGTTTTGGTTGTTCGGCATGGACGTAGCAGGCGGGGCACCGTGTGGGGCGTAGACCCTCACTTCCACGTCGGGAAGGTCGGCCAGCGCCGCCAGGATCAGCGGGTGAACCTGGTCCCAGGGCAGGCCGCCGTTCCCACAGCCCAAGGGGGGCACAGCGATGCTCTCGATCTCAAGGTCAACGATGACCTTGCGCAGATCCTGGAGGCCTTGCTCCACGTCCTCCAAGCGCGAGGGTGACCGCCAGTGCCGCTTCGTCGGAAAGTTGATGATGTAGCGGGGGGCAGTCAAGGTGTTGCGGGCGTGGACATGCATCCGTCCAGGGTGGACCTCGCCCGCCGCACAGGCTTCCGCGTACGCGTGAAAATTGTCGGGATATGCGCGTTTGAACTGCAGGGCAATGCCCTTACCCATGACACCGACGGTGTTGACGGTGTTCACCAGCGCATCGACTTCAGCAGTGAGGAGGTTGCCCTCCGCATAGACGATCACGGTTGTCTCCCTCCTCAGGCGATCGGCTCTTCCTCAGTAATACCAATCAGGTCTGACATCCACGGCAGCACAGGCACCGTATGCCCGCAGCGTCGCCCGGACAGTCTGGGCACATGCGGCGCCCCGTACGGCCAGCTGAGTGATGGCCTCGACCGGCACCCGCTCGTGCACGAGGAACTCGGCCATCCGCCGCCGCATGCGGTCAGGGTCCTCGACGGTATTGTTCCACCGCTCTTGCCCCATCACCTGCCAGTCGACGTGTGTACTGAGCAGGGAGACGTCGTTCTCGATGACCGTGATATCGGCGGCACAGTTTCCGTCACTGAACACACTGGTACACCCCGAGGCAGCCAGGGTCCGCGGCGTGGTCACCAGATAGACCAGGCGGTCCTGACCGTCCGCGTAGTGAGGCACCCCACCTTTGTTGATCTTGTACAGCATGGGCGACCGAGGAGCGAAGTAGAACGGCACGTAGTCGGCAACGACGCCACCTGGGTAAGGATCGACCTTGCGTGACCGCCGCCGCTCCTTGATGTCCAGATCACCGCACTCCACCCTGAGAGTGCGTTCCTTTCGCACGATGCGGTCACAGTGGAGGAACCCTTGCTCAAGAACACTGGGCAGGTTGCTTGCATGCGTGAAGTGGTAGATCGGGCGTTCCTGAGGAGGCGGCAGCACGTCCGGAGACTATCCGATCACACTACTGCCGCCACCTCAAATGCCTGTATTCCAGAAGGAACTGACGCAGTGCCGCCAATCCGCGCACGGCAATCGCGCCGTGGCACTCCGCTCGGAGGCACCGCGGCCATGCCGCTCTACTGGGACTTGACAGGTCAGGTGGCTGCATGCGCGGTTTAGGGCCCCGCGTCTGGATGGAGCGGTCAGGACAGGGTGGTCGGTCGGCGAGGAGGCGGCACAGCTCGGAGCACCTCCCACAGAGGCCGTCAGCCGGAAGCCCAGGCTGCGAGGGTGTGACGGTCGACCACGTGAAGATGCTGATGCTCGGCAAAGGCCAGGCCTGACTCGGCCGTTCGTCACCAGGACCGCGACGTCCGCGCCGTGCACTCGGCGGGCGGTGCCGTTGAGAACCTGCAGGTCTGGGGTTCCTACCGCCAAGCCGGCGAGTCCGTTGCAGCGGTGCTTGCACTGGATCGCCCAGCGCCGTCCGTAGGGGTCGGTGGCCTTCACGTCGGCGCCCGGATCGCCGCGGCCTCCGACGCGGGGCCGCGTCCGTCACCCAGCTCATCCCACTGCTTCAGGCCGTGCCTTCGGTGCGGGGCAAGCGCGGCCTGCCGCGGCGCCGTCCCGGCATCGCGCCCGGCGACCGTGGCTACGACCACGACACGTACCGACGCCTCGTCCGCGCGCTCGGCGTGAAACCGCTGAGCGCGCGATACGGCACCAGTCGGCCCCGCGGGGCGCCCGGCCCGCACTGCGCGGGCCGGGTGCGACCCCGCGGAGGCCGGGGTCGTGCGGGCGGGCGCAGGAGAGCAGTGGGCGTGCCGATGGCGAAGGTCAGGCCATGGTCCCCTGGTTGATGCTTGTGTCCTGCAGGCGGCAGTAGATGTCGGTGCTACCGGCAAGGGGCTGGACCAGGGGGCCCTCTGCGTCGCCTTCGGGGGCCTCGGTGGCGGGCAGCCGGAAGTCGATCGTCCCCAGGCTCGTGTACGGAGCACCCCCGGTCGGGGAGCCGTCGGTGTTCATGCCGGAAGCGGGCGGCGGGAAGCTGTCCATGCGCCCTTCCCACCGTCCCTCGGCCGCGGAGACGAAGCTGAAAGGGCCCGGCATATCACCGCATTTTTCGAAGGTCAGTCGCCAGTTCTGGTGCCAGCTGTCCACCGCGCCTCCGCCGCTGTCGACGTGGACGACCCCGCCGCCGATGGCGTCCTCCTCCGGAATCCGGGCCGTGATCTTCCCGAACAGGGGGTGGGCGGCTTCGAGTACGGCCGACACGGTCGCGTACTCGATGCGGCCCGGGCTGGCGGAAGTGACCTTCAAGGTCCGCGCGCCGATGAAGTTGAGGGTGGGCAACGGCGGCGGAAGGTCCACGACCAAAGTGGCACCGAAGGCGTTCATGCCCAAGGTGATGGTCTGCCCGACTGCGGGCAGGTCCGCAGCCCTCGCCGAGGCGGCGGTACCGAGGAAACCGATACCCCCCGCCGCGGCGGCTGCGCCGAGCAGGCGGCGCCGACTCAAGAACGTTGTCATCCCCGCATTGTGGATCTGCAAGGGCAGCGCCTGGCTGAGCCACAGGCACGCGTCCACCTAACGTGTGGTGCGCTCGCTTGCGCTTCGTCGACGCCGGCTACGGCAGCAGCCGCATCCTGACGACGACCGGCGGAGTTCGTACGGATCACTGGCAGCCGTCGGCGGGAGGTGCCGGCAGCGCGGAGCTTCCGGAATCGGGCCCGCCGAGGGTGATCGCCCCGGAGGGGCACATGCCGGCGGCCATGCGGGCAGCCGTGAGGCGGGTCTCGGCCGGCTCGGCCCGGAGCAGGACCACCAGGCCCTCCTCGGCGTCCTGGTCGAAGACGTCCGGGGCGGTCAGGGCACACATCCCGGCGCCGATGCACCGCCCGCGGTCGACGCGCAGGCGGGCCGTGCTCATGCCGCGTCCCAGGTGACCGGGAGACTCTTGACCCCGTAGATGTCCGCGCTCTCCGGCCGCAGGCGGACCTCGTCGGCCGGTACGGCCAAGCGCAGCGTGGGGAAGCGTTCGATCAGGGCACGGAACGCCACCCGCATCTCGGTGCGGGCCAACTGCTGGCCCAGGCACTGGTGGATGCCGTGGCTGAACGCCAGGTGCCCTTCGTGCGGCCGCCGGATGTCGAGGGTGCCGGGGGCGGTGAAACGCGCAGGATCGCGGTTGGCGGTGTTGAGCGACAGGACCACCGTCGTGCTGGCCTCGATGGTCTGTCCGCCGACCTCGACGTCCTCCAGCGCCGTGCGGTTGAAGGTCTTGGCGACGCTCAGGTACCGCAGCAGTTCTTCAACCGCGCCGTCGATCAGCGCCGGTTCGGCGCGCAGTGCGGCCAGTTGCTCCGGGTGCTGCAGGAGGGCGAAGGTACCGAGCGACAGCATGTTCGCAGTGGTGTCGAAGCCCGCGGCGAGCAGGAGGAGGCTGATTCCTTTCAGTTCCTCGTCGGTGAGATCGCTGCCGGTGAGCTCGCTCAGCACGTCGTCGGTGGGGTGTGCGCGCTTGGTGGCCACCAGCCGGGCGAGGTAGCCCTGGGTCGCGGTGTAGGCGGCCATCACCTCCTCGTCGCTCGCCTCCCCGCCCATGAACGTGTCGATCTGTTCCTGGAAGTGCGCCCGGTCCCCGTAGGGCACGCCCAGGATCTCGCAGATCACCATGGTGGGGATCGGCTTGGCGAACGCGGTCACCAGGTCCGCCGAAGGCCCGGCCTGCTCCATGGCGTCGAGGCGGTCGGCGGTGATCTGCTCGATGCGCTCGGTCAGCATGCGCATCCGCCGCACGGTGAACCTGCCCACCAGCGGCTTGCGGTAGCGGCTGTGCTGCGGGTCGTCCATCAGAAGGAACTCACCGGGCGGCGCCGGCGGGAGTTCGAAGTCGACGACGCTCATCAGTTCCCTGCGCGAGCTGAACCGCGGGTCCGCCAGGACCGACCTGACCAGGTCGTACCCGGTGATCAGCCAGCCGGGCTTTCCGCCGGGGTGGGTGAAACGGCTGATCGGGGAGTGCCGTTGGGCGTCGATCAGCTCTGCCGGCGGATCGAACGGGCAGCCCGGCCGGCGCTCCGTCGGCATCGCCTCGACCGTGTGAACGGACTCGTTCATCGCTCGCTCCTCGTCTCGCGGTATGACGCGTTTGATCGATGTCGAAAGCTACGTTGCGTTCACGATGTGGTCAATCTGCTGAGCATGTAAGTGCAGGTAGAAAGGCGTAAGTTGATGCAATGACCACGAACGAATGCAATGATGCATTGCAATGAGTGTGAGCGAAGGCAATACCGGCGGCACGCCGGGAGGATGGTTGACCCGGCAGGTCTGCAGCGCCAGGAGGTAGTCGAAGCCCTGCTCCACCTGCTCGGGCGTCAGCGGCGTACGGGTCGGGATCAGGTACGGCATGAACCTCTCCTCACGATGACCGCCGTGCGACTCACGGCGTCGTCCCAGAGGATCGGCCCGTCGGCCTGTGGACAGCGGCCAGAGATTTCTCCCCCCGAGACGAAACCGGCGAATCGGTGAGATCTTGATCCGTACTTGGCCACGTGATGCCCAGTTGGCCGGTAGCGCCCGAGTTCGCGATGAGCCAGCAGTCGGCCTGGACCACTGACAGGCGCCCGGCCGGCCGGAGGAGGGATCAGCTGCAGGTTTCGACGGCCCGCTTGTAGTCGTTCAGCAGCTCGCCGATGCGAGTCGAGCCATCCGTCGCTGTCGGCTCAATTCTGGTCCAGAACTGACGTAGCGTTCGCTGCATGAGCACGTCACCTCCTCCTTTCTCCTCCGGCCCGTACGGCCCCCCGCAGCAGCCCCATCCGTACGGTCAGCAGTCCTACGGTCAGCCTCCCCTGCCCTACACACAGCAGCAGCCCTACCCCGCGCAGGCAGCCTGGGGGCAGCCTCCGATCGGGATGCAGCCGCAAGCCCGCCGGTCCGGCAAGCCCGTATGGATAGGCCTGGCCACGGCCGTGGCGGTCCTGGCGGGTCTATTCGTACTGAAGCACGCTTCCCAGGCCGCAAACCACGCAAGTGGGGCCGGGTTCCCTGAGGCCAAGCACAAGATCACTGTTCCCGGCACCCTGCTGAACGGCCAGTACAAGCTGGACGAGGATCTGTCTCAGACGGCGGGCAAGCAGGCGATCGACGGCAGCTACGACCCCAAGACCCGCAACCCCCAGGCCGTCGCGGCCCGGTATACGGCCGACTCACCGACACAGCCCGGCGTCCTCGTCATCTCCGGAATATACGGCCAGTTCAAGGACCCCGTGGCGTCGCGAAAGAAGATGATGGCTGGCGCGGCAAAGAGCGAGAGCGCAAAAGTGGCGGTTCCCGCCAGGGACGTCACGCCTCCCGGCTCCGACACCACACTGTCCTGCCAGGTGCTGACCACACGCCAGGGCGGAGCCGAGACCACCCTGCCGATGTGCGCCTGGGCCGACGAGAACACCGCCGCCTCCATCGGGGTGGCCACCGCCGAAATCTCCCAGCAAGACCCCGACTCCGTCGACCTCACCCGCATCGCGGAAACCGCACTGAAGGTACGGGCCGAGACCCGTCAGCCGATCGGCTGAGTGCGTTGTGGCAAAGGGAGTCCCTGTTCGATGGACAGGGCACCGTCCGGTGCGGGGTGGGCGGCGAGGGCCTCGCCTACTCCCACCGCCTCCAGCTGGCGCAGGACCTCGGCGACGTCCCCATGCTGCCGGGGTGGAGGATGCCGACGGTCGGCTTGGCCACGGTGCTACTCCGTCTCATCCACGGGTTCCAACCGCGGCACCACCAGGGAACGCATGATCGTGCTGGCGCGTGAGAATGCCAACAGAGCTGGCCCCCCTTCTCGGGTGCCGGCTCTTGGCGTACACGGCGCCCAACGCTGCAGCTCCGAGTCGGTCGCCCGGGCCCGGGCACCTCGTCCTGGCCGTGGTGGAGGCAGCGGCAGCAGGACCTCGGCGGCGTCGCAGTGGTCAGCGCGACGATGCCTGCGGTCACGCCGCCTCGTGCCGCGCTTGGGCTGACCCTGGAAGGGGGGACCGTGAGGGAGGTCCTGGCGATGGTGCTCAGGCCGCCGGTGGAGCCGATGCTGGCGCAGGCTGCGGAAGCCGTGCCGGGCCCGACCGTGCTGCGCGGCGGGGTCGCGTTCGAGCAGAAACTCGACGGGCACCGGACGCTGCTCTTCACCCCGGCCGACCCCGGCGGGCGGGTGCGGGTGCAGACCCGTCGGGGAGCGCTGGTGCTGGACCGGTGGCCGGACCTGGTGGCGGCCGCCCAGCAGCTTCCGCACGGACTGGTCCTCGACGGCGAACTGCTCGTCTAGGACACCGAAGCCGGGTGGCCCTGCCGACCAAGATCGGCAAGCGTAAGACCCGCAGCTCAACTCATTCTGGAACGATCAGTAAGGCCTGCTCGAACTGGCCTGCAGCCTCCTATGCCTACGCCGCCTGCGAACCTCATCTGAAACGATCAGTTAGGTCGGCCGGTGCCGCCAAGAAATCGGATGGATTCGTCGCGCGCATCCTAACGGCTGGCTCTGGCGATCTCGCCAAGGTGTTCCGCGAGTTCGGACGCCGATTCCGTATCGCATGACAGGACGACGGATAGTCCGCCGAGCGTCACCCCCTCGGGCCGCTTGGTGTAGGACCGGCGATGACCGGCTCGCCACAAGGCCGCGAACAGCCGCTCGCGGGCATCGTGGTCCTCGGAGAGGACGCTCTCGGTAGACTCGATGATGATGATGTGACGATCAGTTGAAAGCCACTGCAGGTCCCGAAGGCAGTCGTAAAAGGCGTTCCAGTTCCATCCGAAGTATTCAGGAAACCGCAGCACATCCCCGAAATGAAGAAATGTTGCCGTCTCGTCGGTCATCTCCCGGCCATTGAGGCGCGCCACAAAAACGCTCCCCGATACCGGCAAGAGTTCGTCGAGAGGTGCGCCACCGCCTTGTGTGATGATATGCATCCACGGGGCGATGTGGATCGCCGACGCATCTTCCGTCATCAATTCGCCCATCTGGGGCTTTCACCTACAATGTATGTCTGGTAGTGGGTTGGAGTATAGTAGGAGGATCCGTCGCTGCCAAATACCCACCGCTCGCCGCCGGGCTTCGGATTATCGGCCGACGGGTAAGTTCCGTACTCCTGATAAGTGATCGGCTTTCCCGAGGGCTCGTGGGTGGGAAGTTGGTAGCCGCCGTTCTTTCCGCTGTTATCGAACGTCTCCGTCCACCACTTCGGTCCGTAGAATCCAGGACCGCCCCACCAGCCCATATTGTACTTCTTCATGTCCCGAAGCACTTCCATGGATTCCTCGGGAATGGTTTTGGGTACCCATCCGTGGATTTTGTCGACATCCCCGAGGGTTTCCCCGACGGCGAAGGTCGGGCAGCCTGCAAGCCCCATGGGGTCGACCCAGGTGTGCGGATTGGGTATGTATGCAGACGGGTTCGATGCCGGGGTGAGACCCAGGGGGTCGTCGCTGAGGTAGCGCGCGGTTTCGGGATCGTAATGACGGAAGTAGTTGTAATGGAGGCCAGTTTCCGGGTCGAAGTACTGGCCTGGGAAGCGGAGCGGGGTGTACGCGGAGCTGCTGGATGCCCAGGTCGTGGTGCCCCAAAGCGTGGTGTGGGTGTGCCAGGCGAGCGTTCCGGCCTCGTCGATCAGTTCCGTGGGGGCGCCCACAAGGTCTGTGACGATGGCGAAGAAGCGGGAGTCTATGACTTCTTGGGGCGTTTCCCGGTCCAGGAGGCGCTCACTTTGCACCAGAGGATGCAGCTCCTTGTGGTCCCAGGTGAGGACCACCGAGTGGGAGAGGTCCGGCAATTCCGTCACCTGTTCGCACAGGGTTGTGTCGTCCCAGGTGAACGTAACGCACTCGAGGACTGTCGTGCCGTCGGAGGCAAGGCGTTGTTTGGAGGTGCGGCGGCCAAGGGCGTCGTACGCGTAGCGCCACACGGTGCCGTCGGGAGTGGTCACCGTACGCAGGCGGTCCTCGGTGTCCCACTCGTAGCGCCAGGTGTCCGATTTGCGGGACAAGCGAGTCTTGCGGCGCACGGTGACGCGGCCCAATGCGTCGTGTTCGTAATGCGTCCTGCCCGCGCGAGTGATCGTCGTACCCGTGTACTCGCGATGGCCCACGGCGTCCTGGCCAGGGTGGTGCGACGGCCAGGCGGCGCTTGTCTGGTTGCCCGCCTCGTCGTAGGCGTACCGTTCGGTCCAGTCGTCCGCGCGGATGGCGGTGACCCGGCCGACCGCGTCCAGGTCGAAGGACTTGGTGCCCAGGAGCTGGTCGTCCAGGGCGATCAGGTTGCCGTCCGCACGGTACGTGTAGTCGCGGCTCTGGATGCTGCGGCCAGCATGGGTGATGTGCTGGCTGGTGAGGCGGCCACCGTGGTCGTACCGGGACGACAGCGTGATGGTGTCGCCGATCCGCCGCGTAAGTTCCTGACCGACCGCGTCGTAGCCGAAGGTGATCGTGCGGCCAGACGTAGTCAGTGACGTTCGGCAGCCGGCCGCATCGTAGGTCCAGGTGCTGCCGGCTCCAGTTGGGGTCGTGCGGCTGATGCGGCGGCCGAGTTCGTCGTACGCATAAACCATCGTCCGGCCGTCGACCGTCTCGCGCAGGAGACGACCGTGCCGGTCGCGCAGACGCGTAATTGTGGCATCCGCGTTGACCGCTTCCGCGAGCTGGTCGCCGGAGTCGTATGCGAACGTCGTCACGGAACCCGCGGCGTCCTTGCGTACGACACGGTCCATCTCGTCCCGCTCGTAGCGGGTTGTCCTGCTGAGCGCGTCCGTGCGGGAAATGAGCCGCCCCGCCACATCCCGTTCGTAGGTCAGCGTGCGGTTGCCGAAGTCTGTCTCGGAGATCAACCGACCGGCCGGATCATATGCGTAATCCCAAGTCAGACCTTGTGGGTTGGTGACCTGAGTGAGGTGGAGGTCGCTGTCATAGCCGAACTCGTAGCGGACGCCGTCAGGCCCAGTTCGGGCGGTCAAGACATCGAAGTCCGTGTATTCGAAGGCCGTGACCCCACCGAGGGCGTCGACGTGGGTGACGCAGTTACCCTCACCGTCGTACGTCCATGACTGCTCGCTGCCATCGGCCTCGACGCGGCGGGCGAGCTTGCCCTCCACAGTCCACTCCAGGCGCGTTACCGTACCCAGAGGATCGGTGATCGACACGGGTCGGCCGAAGGCATCACGCTCGTAGCACGTGGTCGCCCCCAGCGGATCGGTGATGGCCAGGGGCAAACCGGCCTTGTCGGAAACCACTGTTGAGGTGTGCCCGAGCGCATCCGTGACGGAAGCGAGGAAGCCGGAATCGTCGTACACGAAGTAGGTGACTGCTCCCGACGCTTCGGTTACCGACGTTCGGTTACCGCGGACGTCGAAACTCTGGCGGGTGACATTGCCGTCGGTGCCCACGATGCGAGTCGGGAGGCCGCTCTCGTTGTATTCGGCCCGTGCCTGGCGCCCGTCCGGGCGCTCGAGCACAGTCACGCGGCCCCGTTCGTCAAAGACGGCGCGACTCATACGGCCCAGCGGGTCGGTCCGTGACAGTAGTCGGTTGTAACGGTCGTACTCGAAGTGGGTTACCGCTCCCAAAGGGTCGATCTCGGCGACAACCTGTGACCGGCTGTTGATCAAGTGGCGCTCGGTGTGCCCCAGGCCGCTGGTGAGCGTGGTCATGCGAAGGCCGGTTGCAGGGTCGACATCGTCCCAGGTGAAGGTCGATTCGAGGTGCCCGTTCGTGCCTGACTGGTAGGTGCAGCGGTCCTGATCGTCGTAGACGTAGTCGAAGCGGCTGCCGTTGGTGTCGGTCCACGAGGTGATGCGGCCGTGTTCGTCGCAGCCGAAAGTCAGGGGGCGGCCGGAGGAGTTGGTGACCGATGTGAGATGGCCGTCTGTGTAGCCGTAGTGCAGAATCTCCTGGTCGGATCCGTCCGTCGCAGCCCCCACTAGGTGGAGGGCTGTGACCCGGCCTTCGCTCGTGGTGAGCTTCAGGTGGTACCCGCCATGGTGCACGATCGCCGTGGGGGCGCCTACCTCGTCGTGCTCGAAGGCGATCCAGCGGCCGTTGCGGTCGTCGATCTGGGACAGGAGCGCGAGCCCGTCACCGTGGTCGGTGAAATGCCAGACCCTGCCGGAATCGGGATCGGTGATGGTGTAGCCGCCCGGGACGCGGTCCAGCGGCCACTGTCGGCCATGGGTGGGCATGACCGAGATCCCAGGGGCCGGATGGGGATAGGCCAAGAGGCTGCCTTCGTCGCAGCTGAAGACCACGCCCTCGGAATCGATCTCCAGCCGCTGGTCCACCGTGGACGACCACGTCGGACCGAACCAGCGCCCGGAGCGGCGTGAGGAATCGAAGGTGCGCCGGAAAACGAGCGGAAGCGAGCCGGGCAGGGAAATGTCGACCGCAGGCAGCAGCATGCGACCTGTGGCCATGTCGACCGGATCCCTCTTGCACACCGTCTCCCGGCACTGCTTGCCGTTGCTGTCCGGGTTCCGATCGTGATCCCCCCGGCTGCCGCCCGGCTTGGCATCGTCGAGGTGTTTGGCGGTGGTGGCGGCTTTCTTGACGGTGCCGGCGCCTTTGGGGCCGATGAGTTCGGGGATGAGTTTGCCGAGGCCTTCGGAGGGGTCCTTCATGAACTCGTCGAGTATTTTCTTGCCCGAGCCCCAGGGGTCGTTGGCCATGGTGACCAGCCCGGCGGCGGTGGAGTTCAGGTTGGTGAGGTACTCGGCCGGGTGGGCGATGTTGTAGGGGTCGCCGGGGTTGAGGGCGCGGGCGAAGCTGACCACGCCGGCGGTGCCCTTGACGACGCCGCCCAGGAGGTGGGTGGCGGCGAGGTCGACGTACTGCAGGCCGTCGCCGAGCTGCTGGGCGTAGGACGGCTTGGGCGGGGCCGCGTCACGGGCGGCGCGGACGGCGCTGGCTGCGTTCTCGGCGAGTTCGTTGCGCTGCTTGCGGGCCTGGTCGAGCTTCTCTTGAGCTGCTGCCGCGAGGGGCTTGCCGGGGTCGTCGAAGCTGTCCGAGGGCCTGGGCGGGAGGTGGTCCTTCTTCGCCTCGACGGCCGCCTTGTAGGCATCGCACTGCCTGGTGTAGGCGTCGTGGGCGTCCTGGGAGACCTTCTTCGCCTTGTTGTAGTCCTCCAGGGCTTCCTTGGCCTTGTTCTGCGCCCACTCCACTGTCTCGGCGAAACGATTCATCGCGTCGGCGGCCTTGCCGAAGGCCTCGGCGGCCTTGAACCAGCGCGGCGGCTCCTTCGCCACCGCCTCCCGGAAAGCGCGGGCGGCCTCGCCCTTGAGCCCGTCCGGCTCGGTCAGGTTCTTCAGCCCGCTGCCGACGGAAGTGAACGCCTTCTGGAAGTCGTTCAGGTGCCCGACCTGCTCCCGGATCTTCGCAGCGCTGCCGTAGACGAGCTTCCTGGGGTCCTCGGTCTGGCCGAGCTCGAGCTCGGCGACGTCCGCGCCGAGCTGGTTGGCCGCCGAGCGGCTCTTGTCGCGAATCCAGTCCGCGCCGCTGTCCCAGCCGACGTCCTCGGCGACATCGGCCGCCTTGTCGCCTCCCCACTCGACGAAGTCGCCGACCTTCTCCGCGCCGTCCTCGACGACATCCTCGACGGAGTCCGGTACCCAGTCCCGCCAGCCCATCAGCCCTTGCCCCCGTTGCCCCCGCCGGCCTGGTCCAGCAGGTCCTTCAACGATCCGATCCGCCCCGTGGAGGTGACGGTGTCCTTGGCGTCCGACCAGGTCTGCCCGATGTCCTTCGCACTCTGCTCGAACGACTTCGCGCTGTAATCCGGCTTGAAGAGGCCCGGGGTGACGATGTCGCCCCAGGCCTTCTTCTCGATCTCGTCCTCGCTGGCGTGCGGGTTGCCCCAGGCGGCGTTGAGGGCGACCTTGAACGTGCCCTGCACGTACTGGTCCTCCTCCCACATCGTCCCCGCAGCGATACCGAGGTTCCCGGCAAGGGCGGAGGCGTCCTGGACCAGGGCGCGCACCCCCCACTCCCAGCGTTCGCAGAAGTCCTCGAAGTCCTTCGCCAGGCCCGCGTGCCCGGTCTCCATACCGGTCATCGCCAAATTCTCGAAACCCGCACCCTGGGAAGCACCGGCCGCATCACCGCTCTCACGGAGTTCCGCAATAGCCGCCCGCAAACCGCTCTGGATGGCCGCGACAGCCTGCGGCGACACCTCCAGGTCGCCGTCGCCCGCCATCAGGCCGCCTCCCCTGAGCCGGCCGCGGCAGGGCCGCCGGCACCGAGATCGACCGCGGCGGCATCCGGGACGATGCCCGCCACCGGCGGAAACAGCATCGACCCATCCGCATCCGCCACATTGACGGCGACTCCGGCAGGACCCTCGACCGCCGGGACCACCGCATCGGCCAGACGCGCCCCGAGAACCGCCAGGTAGGGCCACTCACGGTCAGCCTCGCCCCGAGCAACAGCGAAACGGGCGAGAGCCTCCTCATCGGTGAACGCGTACAGCCAACGGATCCCTCCGGACACCGCGGACATCAACGCGCCGTCCGGGGCATCGGCGTACGGGACCAGCAGCACCGCACGCCGGAACTCACCGACCACACGGGCCGGAACAGCCCTGCCCTGCCGGTACTCGGCTATCTCTGCGGCCAGCTCCATCCCAGTCCGCCCCCTTCCGCACCATTCGCACGAGAAGGGAACACTACCTTGATCACAAAATCTGAATTTCCACGCGGGCGAGGAGGAAACCACCCGGCCGGCGCCCGGATCCCGGCTGCCCCTGTCTCGTTCCTCCCGGTGAGGGCCGCCGTACGCCGCCGCGACCCCCGCTTCCTCACCGCGACCCCCGACCTGGCGGCCGCGCTCGCCGTCGCCGAGGACGACGGACGCGACCTCCTCGCGCATGTCCCCGACCAGTGGAAGGAGATCAAGACATGGGCCACACGCTTCCTCCCCCCGGTGAAGCCCTCACCCGCCTCACCGAACAGCTCGGCGATCCCCTCACCGCAAGGCTCCTGAGCGACCGGCGCGGCTCCCGGGCCTGGAAGATCCAAGGCCCCCGGGGAGCCGTGGCCCGGAGGCGAACAGCCCTGAGGAGGCCACCGCCCGGGACAAGGCCGCCGAGATGGCCCAGGAGGACGAGCACCTCCTCCGCCTCACCGCGGCCGGGGCGATCCGGCCCGGCTACCGCGTCGCCGCCGGGGCTTGGGACGGTGGCCGGTGGCTCGCGGTCGGCTGGGTCGACGGCGTCGCGCTGTGGCGGGCGCTCGCCCTGGCCCGCGGCCCCGAAGGCGACCCGCCCGTCGGTCAGGCCCTGGCTCCAGCAGATCGCCCGTTCCTGGGCCGAGCATTTGGCCGGCATGCACGCCGCTGGCTGGGCCCACGCCGACGTCCAGCCCACCAACACCCTCATCACCGCAGACAGCCACACCGAGGTCATCGACTATGCCCTCGCCTGCGGCCCTGGCACCGACCGGCGCCTGCTGTACCGGGGCGCCTTGACCCACACCACCGCCCCCGAGATCGCCGCCGCCGTTCTCGCGACCCCAGCCGACGCACACGTGCAGGCACAGCCGGCCGCCGACGTGTGGAGCCTGGGCGCCTCCTTGTTCTGGTGCTGGACCGGCCACCGCCCCGTCCCCTACGACGACAGCCTCGACCGCCGGGACAAGCTGGCCGTCATCGCCACCGGCCGCACCACGCCGCTGGCCGACGTACGGCACTGGCTGTTCCCCGACTTCGAGGACACCATCACTGCCTGTCTGGTCCCCGACCCCGTCGACCGCCCCACCGCCAAGGAACTGATCGCAGCATGGTGACCCTGCGCGCCCTGACCCTCGACGACGCACCCGCCCTCACCCGCATCTACAGCGGCGCATCCGTCCGGCACACCACCGGCCGGGCGCTCCCCCTCGACCAGGCCGAGGAGAAGGTCCGCAGCGCCCTTGCCCGGGCCGCGGAGACGCCGAGGGCGCAGTGGAGCTGGGGCATCCTCGCCGCCGACGACATGATCGGCCTCATCGCCCTGCGCCGCCGCTCGCCCGTCATGGGAACCATCAGTTACATCCTGCGCGAGGACAGCTGGGGCAACGGCTACGCCACCGACGCCGCCCGGCAGGTCGTCGCCTTCGCCTTCACCACCGCCGGCCTGCACCGGGTGGCAGCCATGCACCACCCCGACAACCCGGCCTCCGGCCGCGTCCTGGCCAAGGCTGGCTGCACCCGCGCAGGCACCACCGACCAACCTGCCGCCGACGGCACGGCCGTGCCGTACGAGATGTACGCTGCCCGGCCCATCGCCCCGGCCTGCAGGTGAGCACGGTCCAGCCCACACGATGAGCGGATGGCGTGGGGACTGTAAATCGTTCGGTGTAACTCCCGATCAAGGAAGGTGCACCGATGGCCAGTGAGAACGTGATCGAGGCCGTCGAGGCGGCTGCGCGGCAGCGGGCCAGGGCGGTGGACGGCCGGCTGATTGATGAGCTGGTGTCCCGGGCTCAGGCCGAGGGCGTGCAGTTGACCGGTGAGGGCGGGCTGCTGCAGTAGTTGACGAAGCGGCTGCTGGAGTCTGCTCTGGAGGGTGGGATCACCGACCATCTCGGCTATGACAAGCACGACCCGGCGGGGAAGAACGGCGGCAACTCCCGCAACGGCACCCGCGCGAAGACCGTCCTGACCGAGGTCGGGCCGGTGGAGATATCCGTGCTCCGCGATCGCGGCGGATCGTTCGAGCCGAAGATCGTCAAGAAGCGGCAGAAGCGCCTGACGGGCGTGGACGAGATGGTCATATCGCTGTCCGCGAAGGGCCTGACCACGGGCGAGGTCCAGGCCCACCTCGCGGAGGTCTATGGCGCCGAGGTCTCCCGCCAGACGATCTCCACGATCACCGACAAGGTCATGGACGGCATGGCCGAATGGCAGAGCCGGCCCCTGGACGGCGTCTATCCGGTGGTGTTGATCGATGCGGTCCACGTGAAGATCCGTGACGGAGCCGTCGCCAACCGGCCTGTCTGCGTCGCCCTGGCCGTCACCGTCGAAGGCCGCCGCGACATCCTGGGGCTGTGGGCCGGCGACGGCGGCGAGGGCGCCAAGCGCTGGATGCACATCCTCACCGAGATCAAGAACCACGGCGTGAACGATGTCCTCATGCTCGTCTGCGACGGCCTGAAGGGCCTGCCCGACGCGGTCGAGACCGTCTGGCCGAGGACGATCGTGCAGACCTGCGTGGTCCACCTGCTGCGGAACTCCTTCCGCTATGCGGCCCGCCAGGACTGGGACAAGATCGCCAAGCTCCTCAAGCCCGTCTACACGGCGGCGACCGAGGAAGCCGCACTGGAGCGGTTCGCCGAGTTCGCCGACGCCTGGGGCCGCAAGTATCCGGCGATCGTGCGCCTGTGGGTGAACTCCTGGGAGGAGTTCACCCCGTTCCTCCGCTTTGACACCGAGATCCGCCGCATCGTCTGCACCACGAACGCGATCGAGTCCGTGAACGCCCGCATCCGACGGGCGGTCAAGGCCCGCGGGCACTTCCCGAACGAGACCGCCGCCCTGAAGTGCGTCTACATGGCGATCATGTCGCTCGACCCCACCGGGAAGGGCCAGGCCCGCTGGACCATGCGCTGGAAGACCGCTCTGAACGCCTTCGACATCACCTTCGACGGCTGGCTTTCCGCAGTCCGTCACTAACCCCAACCACCCCCGTTACACCGTTCGATTGACAGACCCGTCTGGGATGGCCGGCCCGAGGCCGAGGAGGGGCATGGTGGCTGGGAGGAGAAGGCGGAAGATCGACTATGAGTCGGTCACCGGCGATGTGGCGGTGTGGGGTACGGGTTGCTCTGGGGACTTGATCCGGCTGGGCCGCCCCTGGGTGTGGCGGGTACGGGTGTGCTGTGCGGGGAGGGCTGAGGTCGAGAGGGTGACCCGGTCGGAGGGTACGGCGCACGGGGTGAAGCGGTACAGGATCGATTTCTGGCCGAAGGCGGGCTGAGCGGCGGGGCGGGCCCGCGTGGGCGGACCCGCCCCGCCGCGTGTGCATCAGGTGATCTTCACGATGAACCCGTCCTCGAGTCCGTCGATGATCCGGTTGTTGTTGTAGAAGCCCCGGTCGGCACCGGGGCCCGGCAGTCGTGTTGATCGATTGGCTGGAGGTCCGGGGTGCCGATCGAGTCTTTGACGGATGAGCAGGCTGCCGCGTATGCGGCGTTCCGTGGGGCGCCGTCCCGTACGGAGCTGGAGCGGTTCGTCTTCCTGGACGACGCGGACCGGGAGCTGATCGAAAGCAGTCAGGTGCGGCGGCCCCTGCGGCCGCCGCCCGCAGATCAGTAGGCGTCGTACTCGCCGAACCAGTCGACGATGTAGTGGACCTCCCGGCTGCTCTGGTTCCAGAGGTCGATGACGCCGTAGGGGCCGGTCTTGGCCTGGACCAGGTTGGAGACGTCCTTGCCCGCCGTCCAGTTCAGCGCGGAGGTGGTGGGGCGAGGCGGCTTGACCGCGTACCCGTACTGGTACGCGTGGGCCGAGTTCGGGTCGGGAGCGACGGAGAGGTGTCCCGCTCCGGTCGTGCTGGCGACGGTGACGTTCGTGACGTAGGCCTCGATGGGGAGGTCGTAGCGGTTCCCCGAATTCAGGTGCAGGGCGTAGTAACCGCCGGCGAAACAGGGCCAGGTGTTGGGAGGCAGGCCCCTGGTGTCAATGTGACGGAACGGGCCGCCTTCCGCCGGGAGGCCGAGCCGCCACGTGGCGAAGGCAGCCTTGCTGCCGGCACCGTAGTAGCCGACGACGTCGATAATCACGTCGGTCCCGGCCCAGGCCCCGTTGCGGACGTTGATCTTTCCGTCGGCGCCGACGGGGACGATGACCGAGTTGGCGACAGTCTGTCCGGCAGTGAAGTTCAGGCTGGAGGTGGACGGGGCCGCCTGGCCGCTCGGGAAAACCGTCAGGTGGCCCGTCTCCCGGGGGTTGGTGACAGTCACGTTGAGCGCCACAGCAGTCGCGCCGGCAGGGATACCGCTGCGGCCGGTGATCTGGACCCCGAAGGTGTCCTGTCCGGCGACCTGCCCGCGCGCCGCGCCGAGGCCTTCGCGGGTGTCGACGAAGCGGACCGGGTTCAGCGAGGTGTAGCCGTCGGCGGCCGCACGGTCGAAGTAGCCGGTCACGTCCGCGATCAGGTCCACGGCGTTCCAGCCGCCGTTGTACAGCTCGATGTACCCGTCCTTGCCGACGGGTACGATCACCTGGTTCGGGATGGTCTGCCCGGCGGTGTAGTTCACGTTCGAGGTCTTCGGCCTGTCCCTGCCCGAGGGGTAGACACTGACGTGCCCTCCGGCGGTGGCATTGGTCGCCGTGACGTTGAGGACGACCGCGGTGACGCCGGCCGGGACCTTCGCGTTGCCCGCGATCTTCAGCCGGACCGGCGTGTACGCCCCGACCTTCGACCGGGCCGCGCCGATACCGGCCCGGGTGTCGAGCAGCCGGGTGGGAGCGTGCGGAGCGAAGAAGGAACCCGGCGTCGTGAACGGGAGCCGGTTGACCGCCTGGACGTTGTTCACGGTGTCCGTGGCCGTCACGGTGACGGTGTAGTCGCCGGGCCGGGGGTAGGTGTGCCTGACGTCGTACAGGATCTGACCGCCGGTGACGGTGGCCGTGTGCGTCGTGCCGTCGCCCCAGGCGATGGTGACCTCGTGGGGGACGGGCGCCCCTTGGTAGAGGTTGACGCCGAAGGAGATGCTGCGGGCGGTCCTGGCATCGCCCCACATAAGGAGTTCGAGGTTCGAAGCGTCGGCGGAGGCCTGTGTCGAGCCGCCCTCCGCCGCGCTGGAAGGCAGGACCGTACGGACCGTGTTCTCGCCCGGACTGCGGAAGGTTCCGGACTCGGCGGCCGCCGCCTCGTCAGGAGCGGACTCGGGGGGCGGTGCGGAAACCCCAGGCGCCGCAGGACCGGCGGCCTGCGCCGCGCCCGGTATGAGACCGACGCCGACCGCGAGAGCGGCAGCTGAGACAACGAGTCGGCGACTGCGCACCGGCCCCCCAATTCTGTTGCTGATTGAACGAGTTCGAAAGCCCGCCCAGCGTACCGATCGGAACGGACATGTCATACGCCTGACCAGGGCTGATCAGGGCACGGTCTGATCACATCGGGGCTGGGGCGCCGCTCGGGCCGGGCGGGGCGCCAGACTGGTTGCTTTCGCGTGCCGTCAGGGCCAGGGCGAGCGCCGCGGAGGCGGTGACCGCGATGCAGGAGACGGCGAAGGCGGCCCGGTGGCGGTGGGCGGCTCACGCGCTGCGGCGCGGGCTCCTCGTCGCGGCCGTCTTCTTGGCGTCCCGTCTTGCGCGGTGCTGCTGGTCTTCTGCTTGGCGGGGAGGTCGTGCACGGTGGCGGGTTCGCCGCGGGTGGCTTTCGCGTTCTTCTGCGCGGGTATTACGCCCAGTCGACGCCCAGTTTCGCGAGTGCGGCGAGTTGGTCGGTGGTGAGCTTGTCGCGTCGGCTCTTGGTGTTGGAGATCCACACGCCCAGCTTTACGACGATCGGCTCTGTCTCGCCCTCGACCGCGATCTCCTCTTCGTGGGCCCTGGGGACGGGCCGGTGGGTGCCTTCCCGTTCTACCCACTGTGTGAGGGCTTCCAGGCCCCGCTGGAACGCTTGCTGTGCCTTGCTCGGCCCTTTCGCTCCGCGACTGGCCGCGGGGGCGGGAGACGGCTTCTGGTCGGGTTGTACGCCCAGCGCGGTCAGCCGTTCCTGCTGCTCGGGCAACAGCCGCACCCAGTTGGCCGATTGCTTTTGCTGCTGGAGCCATCGGCCGATGTCGTCGCCGTCGAAGACGACGCCCGGCGCGATGTGGGGCAGGACGCCGTCGGCGTCGACCAGGTTGGCCAGGATCCGGTAGTGGCGCTGCCAGTCCAGCGGCCATGGGCAGTCCCAGTCCTCGTCGATCGCGGTCAGTTGCGCCGCGCGCTCGGCGGCTCGGTCCGGGTCTTTGCCCAGGCCGTTCTTCGCGCCTTTGCGGCGGAGGTTGGCCATGTGCTGCCCGATGGGCACCATTTCGTCGTCTTCGCCCCATATGGCGTCCTGGCGGGGTGCGAGGTGTCCGGTGGCCCGCCGGTAGGAGCGGAGCGCAGCGAGTTTGGCCTCCCAGGCTTCCTCGCCCGGTTCCCACACCATCCCGGCCTCTGGCGCGTCCAGCAGCTCCTTGCGCCGGTCCTCCAGCTCCCCGGCGCGCAGGGCTTTGCGCTGCTGGTGCACCCACCGCCCGAGGGGGAAGTTCTTGGTGACGCCGACCTCGGTCTCGGTGTCGTACGGGACGGCGTACAGGCCGGTGATTCCGTTCTCGGCCCGCCAGCGGATCAGGGCCTGGTAGCCCTCCAGCCACACCAGGGATTCGGGCCGGTAGACGCGGGTGCGCAGGAACGCGGCGATGGTGGCGGCGTCGCGCGGGCTGGAGAAGTGGAGCAGCGCCGACTCGGCCGCGGCGTCGGCGCTGTCCTCCTGGTCCTCGCCCTCGGTGCCGGTGCCGACGATCTGGCCGCCCTCGTCGCGCCGGACGTGGATCTTGCGCTTGCCGCTGGTGAGGGCGCGGGAGGCGAGCTGCTCGACCAGACGGTCGTCATGCGAGCGCAGGCCCTGGAGGACCGCTACAAGGGGGCGGAAGCTGGCGCTGGCGACCATGTCTTTGGGGTCCTCGCCGGGCTCCAGGAAGACCGGCACGATGATGCGGGCGATCTTCGTGGAGCCGTCCTTGTTGAGCCGGAGTGCGCGGCCGATGTTCTGGACGATCTCTACCTGGGAGCCGCGGGTGTCGGCGAAGCAGATGGCTTCGACGCCGCGTTCGCCGGTGATGTCGACGCCTTCGCCGAGGACGCGTACGGAGGCGAGGAACGCCCTGTGTACGCGCCGGTTGTGGGCGTCGATGCCGGCCTGCGAACTGGCGCAGGACCTCGCGCCGCTCGGTGACGAGGTGGTCCCGCACAGCCACGCCGACCACACCCGGTCCGGCGGAACGTGGCGCCCGGCCTCCAGCTCGTAGAACTCCGCGTCGATCGACGACTTCGGCAGCTTCTCCGCGGCCGCCAGATCGGCGTCGGAGGCGTCGGTGACGTAGAGCTCGGCCGCCGTCTCGGGCAGCTTCGCGGCGAACGCGGCGGCTTCCTCGACCTTTTGGTGGAAGGTCAGGACGGTGCGCAGGTTGTACGCCGCGGCGTGCTCCAGGAGCGCGGTCTGCAGGAGCGCCAGGCGCCGGCCCCG